>NZ_JBHYGR010000002.1:95219-140382 GCF_042738155.1 Kitasatospora sp. NPDC059088
GTTGTGGACCACGGCCACCCGGCGGTCGTCGTCCAGGTGGGGGTGGGCATTGGCGTGGGGGGGGGGGCCGGGGGGGGGGCCCCCGGGGGGGGCGGGGGCCGGGGGGGGGGGGGGGGCGGGGGGGGGGGGGGGGCCGGGGGGGGGGGGCGGGGCGGGCCCCGCCGCCGGGGCGGGGGCGGGGGCGGGGGCGCCGCTGCCGCCGCCCCCGTTGTCGCCGCACGCGGTGGCGAAGGCCAGCAGGGCCACCGCCCCCGCCACGTACGTCCTGGTCCTGCTCCGCCCGTCCCTGTTCACCGCACCGCGCTCCCGGTCCCGTCCAGCGTTCTCTCAGCTATGCACGGTAGCGCCGCCGCGGCGGTTCCCGTTCGGGCCCTACTCGACGTGGTCGCTGGTGAAGGACCAGCGGTGCACCGGGCGGCCCAGCAGTTCGGCCGGCGGGTCGGCGACCGGCACGGGCGCACCGCTCCACCAGGTGATCAGCAGCACCCGCTCACCGGGGGCGGAGAGCAGTTCGAGGCGCTCCAGCCCGGCCGCGCCGCGCAGCGCGGGAAGAGCGGACTCCCTTGCCCAGGCGGCGAGTTCGGCCCCGCAGCCGTCCGCCGCGCGGGCCTCCCACATCGCGGCGACGGTCACGCGGCGCCGCCGCCGAGGGCCTGGTAGGCCTGGCCGTGGACGTCGCCGTGCCCGGCTCCCCCGGCCGGGACGTGGACGTCGGTGACGGGCAGCGAGGAGTCCGCGGACAGCTCGAAGGCGGAGGGGGTGCGGCCGCGCCACACCATCTCGGAGCCCAGCGCCGCCACCATCGCGCCGTTGTCGGTGCACAGGCCCGGCCGGGGCACCCGCAGCCGGATGCCGGCCCGGTCGCAGCGCTGCTGGGCCATCTCGCGCAGCCGGGAGTTGGCCGCGACGCCGCCGCCGATCATCAGGTGGTCGACGCCGCTGTCCTTGCAGGCCTTGACGGCCTTGCGGGTGAGCACGTCGGTGACCGCCTCCTGGAAGGAGGCGGCGACGTCGGCGATCGGCACCTCCTCGCCGGCCCGGCGCTTGGCCTCCACCCAGCGGGCGACGGCGGTCTTCAGGCCGGAGAAGGAGAAGTCGTACGCGGGGTCGTTCTTCCCCGTCAGGCCGCGCGGGAAGGCGATCGCCTTCGGGTCGCCCTCGCGGGCCTTCCGGTCGACGATCGGGCCGCCGGGGAAGCCCAGGCCGAGCACCCGGGCGACCTTGTCGAAGGCCTCGCCGGCCGCGTCGTCGATGGTCGCGCCGAGCGGGCGGACGTCGGTGGTGATGTCCTCGCTGAGCAGCAGCGAGGAGTGCCCGCCGGAGACCAGCAGGGCCATCGTCGGCGAGGGCAGCCGGCCGTGCTCCAGCTGGTCGACGCAGATGTGCGAGGCGAGGTGGTTGACCCCGTACAGCGGCTTGTCGAGCGCCCAGGCGTACGCCTTGGCCGCGCTGACGCCGACCAGCAGCGCGCCCGCCAGGCCGGGGCCGGCGGTGACGGCGATGCCGTCCAGGTCACTGGCCTTGATGCCGGCGGTGTCCAGGGCGCGCTGGATGGTCGGGACCATCGCCTCCAGGTGGGCGCGGCTGGCGATCTCCGGGACGACGCCGCCGAAGCGGGCGTGGTCGTTGACGCTGGAGGCGACCGCGTCGGCCAGCAGCGTGGTGCCGCGCACGATGCCGACGCCGGTCTCGTCGCAGGAGGTCTCGATGCCGAGGACGAGCGGTTCGTCAGCCATGGGGGGTGTCCTTCGGTTCCTTCGGGTCAGTGCTGGGGTGTTCGAGGCGCATCACCAGCGCGTCGACGTTGGCGGGCTGGTAGTAGCCGCGCCGGATGCCCACCGGTTCGAAGCCGTGGCGCTCGTACAGCCGCTGGGCGCGCTGGTTGTCCACCCGCACCTCCAGCAGCAGGTCGGCGCAGCCGCGCCGGGCGGCCTCGTGGATCAGGTCGGTGAGCAGGGCGGTGCCGAGGCCGGCGCCCTGGTGGCGCTCGTCCACGGCGATGGTCTGGACGTCGCCGTCACCGGCGACGGCCATCAGGCCGGCGTAGCCGACGATCGTGCCGTCCGCGGCGGTGGCGACCGAGTAGTGGCGGGTGCCGCCGGGGTGGGCCTCGGCGAGCTCGGACCAGAACATCCCGGAGGACCAGGCGTCCTCGGGGAACAGCCTGAGCTCCAGGTCCAGCACCGGCTCGATGTCCCACCAGCGCATCGGGCGCAGGGTGGTGCCGTGGTTCACGCCGGGAGCACCGCCTTGCCCCCCAGAACGTTCTTGTAGCCCGCCGGGACCTGGGCGTCCGGGCGGCGCAGGTACAGCGGCACGTTCGGCAGCAGCTCGCGCCCGGCGGCCAGCTCGGCGGCGGCGAAGCCGGCCAGGGCGCCGGCCGAGACGTGCTCGGGGCCGCCGGCGCCCGGGAAGGCCTCGGGGTAGAGCAGCGCGCCGGCGCCCACCGAGCGGGCGGCGGGCGTCAGCTCGGCCGGGCGGTCCACGCCGGGGCCCTCGGTGCGGTTGCCGTCGGCGTCGTAGGAGGCCCAGTAGACCTCCTTGCGGCGCGCGTCGGTGGCGACCGTGAACGGCTGTCCGGTCAGGCCCTCGGCGCGGGCCTGGAAGGCGATCGCGTCCAGGGTGCAGACGCCGTGCACCGGCAGGCCGAGCGCGTGGCCGAGCGCGGCGGCGGTCACCAGGCCGACCCGCAGGCCGGTGTACGGGCCCGGGCCGACGCCGACCGCGATGCCGGTGAGCCGACTCTTGTCCACTCCGGCGGCCCGCAGGACCTGGTCGATCGCGGGCAGCAGCAGTTCGCCGTGGCGCCTGGCGTCGACCTGGTGGGTCTCGGCGAGGACGGCCGTGCCGTCGTGGACGGCGGCGGTGACGGCGGGGGTAGCGGTGTCGAACGCGAGCAGCAGCACGGGTCAAGGTTAGACCGACGTTGGGCCGACCGGACGATCGAGCTGGTGTCCCCATCCGGAACACACGTACTGGCCACTGCCGACCCGCCCCGGGGACCTGGCACGATAAGGGCGGTACGTACAGCGGACGGCGGCGGGAGCGGGCACGTGGCGAAGATGGGTCCTGGAGTGGTGGTCACGGGGTTGACCCTGGGGGCCCTGGCAGTGGTGAGCCTGCTGGCCTTCCAGGCCAACGGCGCCCAGGACCGCGCGGGCGGCGCCAAGCCGACCGTCGCCTCGACGTCCTCCGGCCCGGCCGCCTCTGCGACGCCGAGCGCCTCCGCCACCCCGACCGTCCCGCCGCTGCCGGCCACCTCGGGCAGCGGCACCCGGGTCGTCTACTCGGCCGGCGGCCACTTCGTCTGGCTGGTCGACCCGAAGAAGAACCCGCAGGTCGCGGCCGCCTTCCCGGTCACTCCGGGCTCGGTCGAGCCCACCCCGGGCAGCTACTCGGTGTACAGCCGCACCCAGACCGCCACCGGGACGGACGGCAAGCAGATCGAGCACGTGGTGCGCTTCGCGCAGCAGAACGGCGTGGTGTTCGGATTCAGCGCGGCACTGGACGGCAGCACGCCGACCGCCGACCCGAAGGCCAAGACCGGCGGCATCCGCAGCGGCCGCTCCGAGGGACAGCTGCTCTGGGACTTCGCGCCGAACGGCACCAAGGTGGTCGTGGTCCCCTGAGGCCCGGCGCGTTACGCGGCCCGGGGCGTCCCCGTCTCGGGCTCCTCGGCCTGCCGGGCCTTCGGTTCGGGCGGGGTGGACACCGCCTCGGCGGCCGCGCAGGCGGCCAGCAGGGCCCGCATCGGCGCGCCCGGAGCGCGGTGGGCGGACTCTCCGGCCCCGGTGGCACGCACGGCGCGCTCCGGGGCGGGGGTGGTGCTCGACATGGCGCCTCCCTAGTTAGGCAGACCTAACCGCAGCACCCATCCCACCACGCCCGGCGCCCCGCCCGCAACACCTTGCCGACGGCCTGTCGGCAAAACGGTGGAACCCGATCGACCGGGGCCCGGCGAGCCCGCAGCACACGCCCCGTGCGCGCCCCGTGCGCGCCCTGGTCGCGCCCTAGGCCAGCTCGGCCAGCGGGACGTCCGCCCAGCGCGCCCCGATGCCGGTGAGCAGCACCCGGCGCGGGTCGTGGTCCTCCCCGGCGGTGTCACCGATCGCCCGCTCGATCCGGACCTCCAGGCGCTCCTCGGACAGCCGCTCGACCTTGCCCTCGCCCCACTCGACCACGACCACCGACTCCGGCAGCGAGACGTCCAGATCGAGGTCCTCCATCTCGTCGAGGTCCCCGCCGAGGCGGTACGCGTCCACATGCACCAGGGCCGGTCCGCCGACCAGCGAGGGGTGCACCCGGGCGATCACGAAGGTCGGCGAGGTCACCGCCCCGCGGACCTGCAGCCCCTCCCCCAGGCCCCGGGTCAGCGTCGTCTTCCCCGCCCCCAGCTCACCGGAGAGCAGCACCAGGTCCCCCGGCCGCAGCAGCGCGGCCAGCTCCCGGCCGAGACGGCCCATCCGCTCCGGAGTGGGGACGGTCAGAGTGGCGTGCGAGCCCATGCGCGTGTCTTGCCCTTCGGTCCGTAGCGGCGCACCGACCACCGGCCGCCACCGCTACCGTGCCACATCACCGCACCCCGCCGTGGCGCGCGGGTGCCCGGGCGGGCCCGGGCCGGTCTCAGGCGGGGTCGGGGGCCGGATCCGGGTCCGCGTCCGGGGTCGCGCCCGGGGTCGCGCCCGGGGTCGCGCCCACCGGAGCCCGGTCCTCCCGGGGAGGTTCGGCCGCGAGTTCGAGGACGGCCGGCGGCAGCGGCGCGGCACCGGCGAAGTCGGCGGCCCGGCGCAGCAGCCGCGCCAGCTCGTGGTCGACCAGCTCCGGGCGCTCCAGCAGCACCAGGTGCCCGGCGCCCTCGGCCAGCACGAGTTCGGCCCCCGGCAGCCGCTCGGCCATCGCCTCGCTGTGCGCCGAGGGCGTCAGCAGGTCCTTCGTCCCGGCCAGCACCAGAGCCGGCAGGCCGCGCAGGGCGGCCAGCGCCCCGTACTTCTCGTGCGCGCCGAACACCGGGTAGAACTCGGCGACCACGTCGATCGGGGTGGCGTCCAGCAGTTGTTCGGCGAAGCGCACCACGCCGGGATCGACGTCCCGGCCGCCGAAGGAGAACCGCCGGTAGAACACGGCGGCCACGTCCGAGCCGATCCGCCGGCTCGCCTCCACCAGGTCGACCTGACGGCCGAGCAGCTTCACCACCCCGGGCGCGACCCTCTTGAACAGCTTGGCCCCGGCCTTCGGCAGGCCGAGGCTCACCTCGTTCCAGTCCCCCGCCAGGGTGCCGACCAGCGCGACCCCGGCGACCCTCGTCCGGAACAGCTCCGGGTGCTGGTCGGCCAGGGCCATCACCGTCATGCCGCCCATCGAATGGCCCACCAGCACCAGCGGACCGGTCGGCGCGACGGCGTCGATCACCGCCTTGAGGTCACCGCCCAGCTGGTCGATGCTGGCCGGCTCGCCCGCCAGGTAGGAGCGGGAGCGCTCGGAGCGGCCGTGGCTGCGCTGGTCCCAGAAGACCAGCCGCAGGCCCTCGCACAGCGCCGCCCGCTGGAAGTGCCAGCTGTCCTGGTTGAGGCAGTAGCCGTGGCTGAACACCACGGTCAGCGGCGGCGGAAGGAGGCTGCTGTTCGCCCGCTCGCCTCCGGCCTGCTCCGCCGCGTCGCCGTCCGGCTCGTCCCAGCCGGTGCCGTCCAGCTCGACGTACAGCTCGGTGCCGTCCGGCGCGGCCACCGTCAGCGGGCGCCCGCGCAGCGAGCCGTACGGGGCGGTCGCCTCCAGCTCGGCCCGGGCCCGGCGGCGCATCGCCCGGCCGACCGTCAGCCGCTCGATCGCGACGCCCGCGGCCGCGCCGGCCGCCAACACGCCGACCGAGATCCCGATCACACCGGCCCGGCTCACCCCGGTGGCCGCGCCGGCCGCCTTGGCCACCGCCGCGACCGGGTTGCTGTCGGCCGGCGTGTCGGTCATGCCGCGCGGCCCCCGTCACGGCCGCCGTCGTGGCTGCCGTCCAGGTAGCGGCGGGGCACCCGCGCGCCGATCCGGGTGATGATCTCGTACGAGATGGTGCCGCAGGCGCGGGCCCAGTCCTCGGCGGTCGGTTCACCGCGTTCGCCGTTGCCGAACACCAGCACCTCGTCGCCGGTCTCGGGGGTGTCGCCGCCCAGGTCCACCACGAACTGGTCCATCGCGACCCGGCCGGCCACCGTGCGCCACTTGCCGCCGATCTGCACCGGGCCGGTGCCGCTGCCGTGCCGCGGGACGCCGTCGCCGTAGCCGACCGGCACCAGGCCCAGCGTGGTCGGACCGGGCGTCACGTAGTGGTGGCCGTAGCTGACCCCGTGCCCGCCGGGGACGTGCTTGACCAGCGCCAGCCGGGCGGACAGCGCCATCACCGGGCGCAGCCCGAAGTCGGCCGGCGAGCCCACCTCGGGCACCGGCGACAGCCCGTACGCGGCCAGGCCGGTGCGGACCAGGTCGAAGTGCGACTCGGGCAGCAGCAGGGTGGCCGGGGAGTTGGCCAGGTGCCGGACCTCGGGGCGCAGCCCGGCGGCCTCGGCCTGCGCCAGCGCGGCGCGGAAGGAGTCCAACTGGGCCTGGATCGACGGGTGGCCGGGCTCGTCGGCGGCGGCGAAGTGCGACCAGACGCCGACGACCCGCAGCAGCCCCTCCGCCTCGGCCCGCCGGGCCTCGGCGACCAGCTGCGGCCAGTCGTGCGGCTGGCAGCCGTTGCGGCCCAGGCCGGTGTCGGCCTTGAGGTGGACGCGCGCCGGAACGCCGGTCTGCCGAACGGCCGTCAGCAGCTCCTCCAGCGCCCACCGGCCGCTGACCGAGATGTCCAGGTCCGCACGCAGCGCCTCGCGCCACGGCCCGCCCGGCGTCCACAGCCAGCACAGGATGCGGGCCTGCTCGGGGCGGATGCCCGCGGCCCGCAGCGCCAGCGCCTCGTCCGGCGTCGCACAGCCGAGCCAGCCGACCCCGTTCGCGACCGCTTCGCGGGCACACTCGACCGCGCCGTGGCCGTAGGCGTCCGCCTTGACCGCGAGCATCACCGCCGTGCTCCCGACGCGTTCCCGCAGGGAGGCGAGGTTGCCGCGCAGGGCGGCGAGATCGATGGTCGCCTCGGCCCGTACGCCGTCGGTGAGGGTGGCCGTGCCGGTCGTGTTCGCAGTTGTCATCAGGGTCAGTCTCCCAGACGTCCCGGAGTCCTCGCCGAACGGGCCTTCGGCGCGGCGGTCGGCACCGCGACCCCCCGCACCCCGCCGACCTGCGGCGGACGGCTCGTCCGCCCAGTTCAGGACGCGGTGAACGGACGTCCCGGTTCCGGCCCGGGCGGGGCGGCGGGCCCGGCTACGGCTACGGCTACGGCCGCCGGACGGCCCGCCAGACCGCGGGCAGCGCCCCGGCCACCGCGAGCGCCGGCACCGGCGCCCCGGGCTCGCCCGCCGCCTCCCGGCCCGCCAGGCCGTGCAGGTAGGCGGCCACCGAGGCGGCGTCCAGCGGCGGCAGGCCCGCGGCCAGCAGCGAACCGGCCAGCCCGGCCAGGACGTCCCCGCTGCCCGCGGTGGCCAGCCAGGAGGTGCCGGTGGGGTTCACCCGGACGGCCCCGCCCGGGTCGGCGACCACCGTGGTGGAGCCCTTGAGCAGCACGGTGGCCCGGTAGGCGGCGGCCAGTCGGCGGGCGGTGGCCAGCCGGGTGGCGGCCAAGTCGTCGGCGGCGGGCGGCGCGGTGCCGTCGGCGCCGGCCAGCAGCCGGGCGGCCTCGCCGGTGTGCGGGGTCAGCAGGGTGGGCGCGGTGCGGCCGGCCAGCGCCCGCGGACCGAGCCGGCCCAGCTCGGTCAGCCCGTCCGCGTCCACCAGCACCGGGACGTCGCTCGCCAGCGCCTCGACCAGCGCCTGCCGCGCCCCCTCGCCCCCGCCCGGCCCGACCACCCAGGCCTGCACCCGTCCGGCCCCGGCCGGGCCGCCCTCGGTGACCAGCGTCTCCGGGAAGCGGCGCACCACCTCCTCGGCCGCCGTGCCGACGTACCGGACGGCGCCCGCACCGCCGTGCAGCGCACCGGCGACCGCGAGCAGGGCCGCCCCCGGGTACCGCGCCGAGCCGGCCGCCACCCCGACCACACCGCGCCGGTACTTGTCGCTCTCCGCGCCCGGCAGCGGCAGCAGCGCCGCCACGTCCGCGTGCTGCAGGGCCGTCACCTCCGGCCCGGGCGGTTCCAGGCCGATGTCCACCAGTTGCACCGCGCCCGCGTAGGAGGCCCCGGGGTCGATCAGCAGCCCGGGCTTGTAGGTACCGAAGCAGACCGTGACGTCCGCGCGCAGCGCCTCCCCGGGCACCTCGCCGCTGTCCGCCTCGACCCCGCTGGGCAGGTCCACCGCCACCACGGTGCCGCGCCGCCCGGCCCGGGCGTACGGCACGGCCTCGGGGCGCAGCCCGCCCCGGCCGCCGATGCCGACGATCCCGTCCAGCACCAGGTCCGCGCACGAGAAGTCGGCCAGGCCGACCTCCTGCTCCGCCGTCACCCGCCCGCCGGCCGCCCGCAGCGCGGCCAGCCCGCCCGGGTGCGCCTTCGCCGGCGCCAGCAGCACCGCCGTCACCCGCGCCCCGCGCCGGGCCAGCGCCGCCCCGGCGTACAGCGCGTCACCCCCGTTGTCCCCACTGCCCGCCAGCACCGTCACCCGACTGCCGTACACCCGCCCCCGACCCCCGATCAGCAGCCGCGCACACGTCGCCGCCAACCCGGCCGCCGCCCGCTGCATCAGCGTGCCCTCCGGCAGCCGCGCCATCAGCTCCGCCTCCGCGGCCCGGACGGTTTCCACAGGGTGTGCATGACGCATGGGGAGAACTCCTTCGGCAGTCGGCTACCGCCGACGCTAGCCCGCGTCCCGGCCCCGCGGGAGCCGGGCCTGCGGCACACTTTCGGGTGACACCCACTTCGATCCCCCACCGGTGTCGGTCTGTACGCCTACCTTGTGGCTCGGCACGGACCCACAGGAGGGAGAAGGGCCATGGTCGCCATGCCGGCAATCGAGCACCCGCTGGGCGAGGACAGCCTCCTCCAGGCGTTTTTGGAGCTGGACACGCCGCTGGGAAGCAAGGCCGAATTCATCGAAGGGGAGATCGTCGTGACGCCGCCGCCGGACGGGGCCCACGAGACCGCGTTCTCGCTCATCAACAGGCAGTTCATGCGCAAGGCCGAGACCGAGTTCGACCTGTCAGGCACCAAGGGTCTGATCACGCCCAAGGGCCGTTTCATCCCCGACGGCGTGGTGAGCCCGGTCGGGCATTTCGAGCACTCGGACTCCTGGGCCCAGGCGGCGGGCGTACTGCTGGTCTTCGAGATCACCTCGACCAACCCGTACAAGGACCGCGAACCGAAACGCCTGGGCTACGCCGCTGCGGGAATCCCCTGCTACCTGCTGGTCGACCGCACCGACGGCACGGTCACGCTGTTCACCGAACCCGACGGCGGGGACTACATCACCCGGACCAAGGTCGAGTTCGGCAAGTCGATCGACCTGCCCGCCCCGTTCTCCTTCACGCTCGACACGGCGCCCCTGCGGTAGGGCACAGCCACCGCAGGGGCGCCGCGAACGGCCGGGCGTCTACTCGACGGTGACCGACTTCGCCAGGTTGCGCGGCTGGTCGACCTCGTGGCCCTTGGCCGTGGCCAGCTCGCAGGCGAAGACCTGGAGCGGGACGGTGGAGACCAGCGGCTGGAGCAGGGTCGGGGTGGCCGGGATGCGGATCAGGTGGTCCGCATACGGCACGACGGCCTCGTCGCCCTCCTCGGCGATCACGATCGTGCGGGCGCCGCGGGCCCGGATCTCCTGGATGTTGGAGACGATCTTGTCGTGCAGGATCGACCGCCCGCGCGGCGAGGGCACGACCACCACGACCGGCAGCCCCTCCTCGATCAGCGCGATCGGGCCGTGCTTGAGCTCGCCCGCCGCGAAGCCCTCGGCGTGCATGTAGGCGAGCTCCTTGAGCTTGAGCGCGCCCTCCAGGGCAACCGGGAAGCCGACGTGACGGCCGAGGAACAGCACCGAGCGGGCGTCGGCCAGCGAGCGGGCCAGCTCGCGCACCGGCTCCATGGTCTCCAGCACCTGCTCGACCTGCTTCGGCGCGTCGCCGAGCTCGCGGATGATGGTGAAGATCTCGTCGCCCCACTTGGTGCCGCGCACCTGGCCCAGGTACAGGGCGACCAGGTAGCAGGCGACCAGCTGGGTCAGGAACGCCTTGGTGGAGGCGACCGCGACCTCCGGTCCGGCGTGGGTGTACAGCACCGCGTCCGACTCGCGCGGGATGGTCGAGCCGTTGGTGTTGCAGATCGCCAGCACCTTGGCGCCCTGCTCACGGGCGTGCCGCAGGGCCATCAGGGTGTCCATGGTCTCGCCGGACTGCGAGATGGCGATGACCAGCGTGCCGGGGCCCATGATCGGGTCGCGGTAGCGGAACTCCGAGGCGACCTCGACCTCGCAGGGGATGCGGGTCCAGTGCTCGATCGCGTACTTGGCGATCATGCCCGCGTGGAAGGCCGTGCCGCAGGCGACGATGACGACCTTGTCGACCGAGCGCAGGTCGGCGTCGGAGATCCGCAGCTCGTCGAGGGTCAGCCGGCCGTCGGTGCCGATCCGGCCGAGGAGGGTGTCGGCGACGGCCTTCGGCTGCTCGGCGATCTCCTTGAGCATGAAGTAGTCGTAGCCGCCCTTCTCGGCGGCGGAGGCGTCCCAGTCGACGTGGTACTCGCGCACCTCGGCCGGGTTGCCGTCGAAGTCGGTGACGGTCACGCCCTCCCGGCGCAGCTCGACGACCTGGTCCTGGCCCAGCTCGATCGCCTCGCGGGTGTGCGCGATGAAGGCGGCGACGTCGGAGGCGAGGAAGTTCTCGCCCTCGCCGCGGCCCACCACGAGCGGGGAGTTGCGGCGGGCGCCGACCACCACGTCGGGCGAGTCGGCGTGGACGGCGACGAGGGTGAAGGCGCCGTCCAGTCGGCGGCAGACGACGCGCATGGCCTCGGCCAGGTCGCCGTCGTAGGCCTCACCGAGCAGGTGGGCGACGACCTCGGTGTCGGTCTCGGACCGGAGGGTGTGGCCGCGCTCGGCGATCTCGGCCCGCAGCTGGGCGAAGTTCTCGATGATGCCGTTGTGGACCACGGCCACCCGGCGGTCGTCGTCCAGGTGGGGGTGGGCATTGGCGTCCGTCGGGCCGCCGTGGGTGGCCCAACGGGTGTGGCCGATGCCGGTGGTGCCGCCGGGGAGGGGGGATTCGGCGAGCGACTTCTCCAGGTTGCCGAGCTTTCCGGCCCGCTTGTCGGTGACCAGACTCCACTGCCCCTGGGAGTCCTGCGCCTGCACCGCGACACCGGCCGAGTCATAGCCCCGGTACTCCAGTCGCTGCAGGCCCGCGATTACTACGTCGAGGGCGGACTGCGCGCCCACGTATCCAACAATTCCGCACATGCGTGCCAGCATAAGGGCGGTTCTGTGGCCGTTTTCCCGTCTTTCCCGGCTCGCCCCAACCCTGCGTGACCGACACCACAACCACGGTGAACACCGCTACGGCTCACAATGGAGCATGTGCTGACCGAACTCTGTACGCGGGGCGCCGCCACGCCCGGCCCGTCCCCGTCCCCCTACGTGGACCTCAGCCGGGCCGAGTGGAGCGCACTGCGCGAGCGTACGCCACTTCCGCTGACCGCCGAGGAGGTGGAGCAGCTGCGTGGCCTCGGCACGGCACTCGACCTCGACGAGGTGCGTGACGTCTACCTGCCGCTGTCCCGGCTGCTGAACCTCTACATCCACGCCACGCACGAACTGCGCGGCGCGCTGGGCACGTTCCTGGACACCCCGGACACCGAGCGCACCCGTACGCCGTTCATCATCGGCGTGGCCGGCTCGGTGGCCGTCGGCAAGTCCACCACCGCCCGCCTGCTCCAGGCCCTGCTGGCCCGCTGGCCCGAGCACCCGCGGGTGGAGCTGGTCACCACCGACGGCTTCCTGCTGCCCAACGCCGAGCTGCGCCGCCGCGGCCTGATGGCCCGCAAGGGCTTCCCGGAGTCGTACGACCGCCGGGCCCTGATGCGCTTCGTCGCGGACGTGAAGGCGGGCAAGGAGCTGGTGACGGCGCCGGTGTACTCGCACCTGGTGTACGACATCGTGCAGGACCAGCGGCTGACGGTGGAGCGCCCGGACATCCTGATCGTCGAGGGCCTGAACGTGCTCCAGCCGGCCCTGCCGGGCACCGACGGCCGGACCAGGCTCGCGGTGGCGGACTACTTCGACTTCTCGATCTACGTCGACGCCCGCACCGACGACATCGAGCACTGGTACCTGGACCGCTTCCGCAAGCTGCGGCAGACGGCCTTCCAGGACCCGAACTCCTACTTCACCCGGTTCACCGAGGTGCCGGAGGAGGAGGCGATGGAGTACGGCCGACAGGTCTGGCGCACCATCAACAAGCCGAATCTGCTGGAGAACGTGCTGCCGACCCGCGGCCGGGCCACCCTGGTCCTGCAGAAGGGCGCCGACCACAAGGTCCGCCGGGCGCTGCTGCGCAAGCTCTGACCGGGCGCAGGACACGGCGAAGGGCCCCCGCGCGGGGGCCCTTCGTGGTCTCCGGGGCGGGCTCAGCCCAGGTGGGTGCGGACCGCCTCGGCGAGGCGCTGCCCGACGGCCTCGGCCTGCACCGGGTCGGCGGCCTCGACCATGACCCGGACCAGCGGCTCGGTGCCGGAGGGGCGCAGCAGCACCCGGCCGGTGGCGCCCAGCTCGGCCTCGGCGGCGGCGACCGCGGCGGCCAGCTCGGTGCTGGTGCCCACCCGGCCCTTGTCGACGCCCTTGACGTTGATCAGCACCTGCGGCAGCCGGGTCATCACGGCGGCCAGGTCGGCCAGCGGCTGCTTGGTGGCGGCCAGTCGGGCGCCCAGCATCAGGCCGGTCAGGGTGCCGTCGCCGGTGGTGGCGTGGTCCAGCAGGATGACGTGGCCGGACTGCTCGCCGCCCAGCGCGAAGCCGTGCTCCTTCATCGCCTCCAGCACGTAGCGGTCGCCGACGGCGGTCTCCACCAGGTCGATGCCCTCGCGCTCCATCGCCAGCTTGAAGCCGAGGTTGGACATCACGGTGGCGACCGCGGTGTTGCGGCGCAGGGTGCCGGCCTCCTTCATGGCGACGGCGAGGATGGCGATGATCTGGTCGCCGTCCACCTCGTCGCCCTCGGCGTCGGCGGCCAGGCAGCGGTCCGCGTCGCCGTCCAGGGCGATGCCGAGGTCGGCCCGGTACTCCTTCATCGCGACGCGCAGCCGGTCCAGGTGGGTGGAGCCGACGCCGTCGTTGATGTTGAGGCCGGTGGGCTCGGCCCCCAGGGTGTGGACGACCTCGGCGCCGGCCCGGGCGAAGGCCTCGGGGGCGACGTAGGCGGCCGCGCCGTGGGCGCCGTCGATGACGACCCGGATGCCGTCCAGGCGGTTGGGCAGCACACCGATCAGGTGGGCGACGTACTTGTCGAAGCCCTCGGTGTACTCGCGGACCCGGCCGACGGCGGCACCGGTCGGGCGGTTCCAGTCCTCGCCGCCGACGGTGTGCTTGCGGTAGTGGGCCTCGATCGCGTCCTCGATCCGGTCGTCCAGCTTGTGGCCGCCGCGGGCGAGGAACTTGATGCCGTTGTCCGGCATGGCGTTGTGGCTGGCGGACAGCATCACGCCGAAGTCGGCGCCGAGCGCGCCGGTGAGGTACGCCACGGCGGGGGTGGGGAGGACGCCGACCCGGAGCACGTCGACGCCGGAGCTGGCCAGGCCCGCGATGACCGCGGCCTCCAGGAACTCGCCCGAGGCACGGGGGTCACGGCCGACCACCGCGACCGGCCGGTGCCCGTCGAACGCGCCGGCCTCGCCGAGCACGTGGGAGGCCGCGACCGACAGGCCGAGCGCCAGCTCCGCCGTCAGGCCCTCGTTGGCCACACCGCGTACGCCGTCCGTACCGAAGAGTCGTCCCACTGTCCCGTCCTCCATCACCATGCTCGGAACCCACCGTTGATCCCGGCCGCCGCACGTTAGCCGGGGAACACGTCGCCCCGGAGTACACGAGGTACTCCGGGGCGACGGTTTGCGCAACCAGGGGGTGCGCCGCCAGGGCGGTACGCACCCCCGGGGACGCGATTAGCGCTTGCTGTACTGCGGCGCCTTGCGGGCCTTCTTGAGACCGGCCTTCTTGCGCTCGACGGCACGGGCGTCACGCATCAGGAAGCCGGCCTTCTTGAGGGCGGCGCGGTTGTTGTCCACGTCGGCCTCGTTCAGGGCACGGGCGACGCCGAGGCGCAGCGCGTAGGCCTGGCCGGAGACGCCGCCACCGCTGATGCGGGCGACGACGTCGTAACGGCCGTCCAGCTCGAGGAGCTTGAAGGGCTCGTTCACGGTCTGCTGGTGCACCTTGTTCGGGAAGTAACCCTCGAGGGTGCGACCGTTGATCTTCCACTGGCCGGTGCCGGGGACGATGCGCACGCGGGCGATCGCCTCCTTGCGACGGCCGAGGCCGGCGCCCGGGGTGGCCTCGCCGAAGCGGCCGGCCAGGGACTCGGAGGTGTAGCTCTCCTCGGAGGTGTACTCGCCCTCGACGGCCTCAACGGCCTCGTCGAAGTCGACCTCAAGGGTTTCAGTGGTCTCGGCCACGATGTTCCTCAGCTCTTTTCAGTGTTGGGGGGCTTGGTGGCCGAATTACTGCGCGACCTGGGTGATCTCGAACGGCACCGGCTGCTGGGCAGCGTGGGGGTGCTGGTCGCCCGAGTAGACCTTCAGCTTGGAGAGCATCTGGCGGCCCAGGCTGTTCTTGGGGATCATGCCCTTGATGGCCTTCTCGACGGCCTTCTCCGGGTTGTTCGCCAGCAGGTCGTCGTAGCGCACCGAGCGCAGACCGCCCGGGAAGCCCGAGTGGCGGTAGGCCAGCTTCTGGGTCTTCTTGTTACCGGACAGGTGCACCTTGTCGGCGTTGATGATGATGACGAAGTCACCAGTGTCAACGTGCGGCGCGTAGATCGCCTTGTGCTTGCCCCGGAGGAGGTTGGCGGCCTGGGAGGCCAGGCGGCCCAGCACGACGTCGGTCGCGTCGATGACGTGCCACTGACGCTGGACGTCGCCGGGCTTGGGGCTGTACGTACGCACGGTCGTAGCCTTCGCTTTTCAGTGAGTGAGTCCTGACAGGAGCACCCGGACGGAAGAGCAGCCTGATCAGCCTTGGACGCAATTCAAGGGTGACCGCTGGTCGTCGACCTGATGTCTCCGGCGTACCGACCTCTCACGTGAGATAGAGCGAGCCAATACGCACATCAAGCGTCCAGGTTACCGGGCGGGCGGGGAGCGGTCAAAAATCGCCGGCCGCCCACCCCGCCGTCACTCAGCGTTCGCGCTCCACCCGGGTGACGTCCCAGACCGGTTCGGACGACTCGAAGACCTTCCCGTCCGCGCCGAACACCAGGAAGCGGTCGAAGGTCTTGGCGAACCAGCGGTCGTGGGTGACGCACAGCACCGTGCCCTCGAAGGCCTCCAGCCCGGTCTGCAGCGCCTCGGCGCTCTCCAGGTCCAGGTTGTCGGTCGGCTCGTCGAGCAACAGGGCCGTCACGCCGGAGAGTTCGAGCTTGAGGATCATCAGCCGGGCCTGCTGTCCGCCGGACAGCGACTCGAATTTCTGCTCCTCCTGGCGGTCCAGCTCGTACCGGCGCAGCGCGCCCATCGCGGCGCCGCGGCTGAGCGCGTGCTCCTCCTCGATGATCGAGCGCACGGTGCGGCCGAACAGCTCCGGATGGGCGTGGGTCTGCCGGAAGTGGCCGGGGACGACCCGGGCGCCGAGCTTCCAGTCGCCGGTGTGCTCGACCGTGGTGTCCCCCGCGAGCAGCCGCAGCAGGTGCGACTTGCCGGCCCCGTTGGCGCCCAGCACGGCGACCCGCTCGCCGTAGAAGACCTCCAGGTCGAAGGGCTGCATCAGGCCGGTGAGCCCCAGCCGCTCCAGGGTGAAGGACCGCATGCCGGTGCGCCCGCCCTTGAGTCGCATGGTGATGCTCTGCTCGCGCGGGGGCTCCTCCGGGCGGCCGGCCTCCTCGAACTTCTTCAGCCGGGTCTGGGCGGCCGCGTAGCGGGTGGCGAGCGCGTGGCTGACGGAGGCGGCCTGGCGCAGGGTGACGACCAGCTTCTTGAGCTTGGCGTGCTCCTCGTCCCACCGGCGGCCCAGTTCCTCGAACCGCGCGAAGCGGTCCTTGCGGGCCTCGTGGAAACTGTCGAAGCCGCCGCCGTGCACCCAGACGCTGCTTCCGGCGGCACCGGACTCGACGCTGATGATCTTGTCCGCGGACTTGGAGAGCAGCTCACGGTCGTGCGAGATGAACAGGACGGTCTTCGAGGTGGCCTTGAGGGCCTCCTCCAGCCAGCGCTTGGCCGGCACGTCCAGGTAGTTGTCCGGCTCGTCGAGCAGCAGCACCTCTTCGGGGCCGCGCAGCAGCGCCTCCAGCACCAGCCGCTTCTGCTCGCCGCCGGAGAGGGTGTTCAGGCCGCGCCACTGGGCCTTGTCGAAGGGCATCCCGAGGGCCGCCATGGTGCAGACGTCCCAGTCGGTCTCGTAGTCGTAGCCGCCGACGTCCGCCCAGTCGGAGAGCGCCTGGGCGTAGGCCATCTGCGTCTTCTCGTCGTCCTGGGCGATCATCGCCAGCTCGGCGGCGTCCACCGCGCGGGCGGCCACGGCGATCCGCTCGGGGGCGACCGAGACCAGCAGGTCGCGCACCGAGGCGTCGGCCGGCAGGGCCCCCGGGGTGGCGCTCTGGTCCTCGCGGCCGGTGGTGCCGACGAACTGGCGCATCACGCCGAGCCCGCCGCTGATCGTCACCGTGCCGCCGTGCGGCTGGATGTCCCCCGCGATCATGCGCAGCAGGGTGGTCTTGCCGGCGCCGTTGGCGCCGACCAGCGCGACCGCGGCGCCCTCGCCGACCCGGAAGGACGCGTCGTCGAACAGCACCCGCCCGTCCGGCAGGTAGTACTCCAGGTGCGAAATCTCGACGTGTCCCATGGGAGCGATTGTCCCAAGCGGACGCCCCGGGCCAAAACGGATTACGCGACGGCCGGCTGCCCGGGCAGCGTGCGCATCCGCCGCGCCTGCCGGTTCCGCTCGGCGAGCTGGTCGTCCGGCGGGTAGCCGACCTCCTCCAGCGTGAGCCCGTACGGCCGGATCACGTTGACGGCCGAGTTGCGCACCCCGCCGGCCAGCACCTCGCCGGGGAACTCCACCGGCCGGTGCCCGTCGCCGACCAGCAGCATCGCGCCGACCAGCGCCCGGACCATGTTGTGGCAGAAGGCGTCGGCCCGCACGGTGGCGACCGCGAGGCTGCCCTCCTGGCTGGCGTAGCCGTCCACCGGGACGCGGTCCCAGTGCAGTTCCAGCAGGGTCCGGATGGTGGTGGCGCCCTCGCGCTTCTTGCAGTACGCGGCGAAGTCGTGCTCGCCGAGCAGCAGCTTCGCGGCCTCGTTCATCCGGTCCACGTCCAGCGGCCGGTCGTGCCACAGCACGTGCCCGCGCAGCAGCGGGTCGACCCCGCCGGGGTGGTCGGCGACCCGGTAGGCGTAGCGGCGCCAGATCGCCGAGAAGCGGGCGTCGAACCCGGCCGGCGCCTCGCCGACCCGGTAGATCCGGACGTCCCCGGGCAGCCGGCCGGCCAGCCGGCGCAGCAGCTTCTCCCGGTGCGCCTCCCACAGCTCGGCCGGCAGGTCGACGTGGGCGACCTGGCCGCGGGCGTGGACGCCGGCGTCGGTGCGGCCGGCCACGGTCAGCGGGAACAGCTCCGGGCTGCGGGTGACGACCTGCAGCGCGGTCTCGATCTCCTCCTGGACCGTCCGGCGGCCGCCCTTCTGGCGGGCCCAGCCGGAGAACTCGGCGCCCTGGTAGGCGAGGTCGAGCCGGACCCGGACGCGGCCCTCGGCCGGGCCGTCCTTCACCGGTGGCTGCTCGGCGCAATCGTTGACCACTTGCTCCTGCTCCTACGAATAAGGAACGGGCCCGCTCCCCCATCGCTGGGAGAGCGGGCCCGCATCACACCTGGAGGTGTCAGGCCTGCTCGGCGGCCTCGGCCTCGTCGGCCTTGGTCTCGACGGCGGCGGCCTGGTCGGCCTCCTTGACGGCACGCTTGGTGGCGCCCTCGGCCTCGCCGACGGCGGTCTGCGCGACGGTCAGCGCCTCGACCAGCTCGATCACGGCCATCGGGGCGTTGTCGCCACGACGGGGACCGATCTTGGTGATACGGGTGTAACCACCCGGGCGGTTCTCGTAGCGCGGCGCGATCTCGGTGAAGAGGGTGTGCAGCACCGAGATGTCGGTGATGGTCTTGCGCACCAGGCGACGGTTGTGGATGTCGCCCTTCTTCGCCTTGGTGATCAGCTTCTCCGCCAGCGGGCGCATCCGACGGGCCTTGGCCTCGGTCGTGGTGATGCGGCCGTACTGGAACAGCTCCCGGCACAGACCGGCGAGCAGCAGCGGCTCGTGGTGCGGGCCGCCGCCGAGGCGGGCACCCTTGGTGGGACGCGGCATGGTGACTCCTTGGATCTCCGACTACGGCCGTACCAGGTACCGCAGCGGGCGTACCGGCACTGTTGCCGGTACGACTTGCCATGACGACGGGGGCGGCTCCGTGGAACCGCCCCCGCGGCCAAATCTCTTAGTACTGCTCGGTCTCCGCGTAACCCGCGTCGTCCAGGTCGTCGGCGCCGAAGGCGTCGGCGGCGGCGGTCGGGTCGAACCCGGGCGGGCTGTCCTTGAGGGCCAGGCCCATGCCGGCCAGCTTCGCCTTGACCTCGTCGATCGACTTCGCACCGAAGTTGCGGATGTCGAGCAGGTCGGCCTCGGAGCGGGCGACGAGCTCACCCACGGTGTGGATGCCCTCGCGCTTGAGGCAGTTGTACGACCGAACGGTGAGCTCCAGCTCCTCGATCGGCAGCGCCAGGTCGGCGGCCAGGGCGGCGTCCGTCGGGGACGGGCCCATGTCGATGCCCTCGGCGTCGATGTTCAGCTCGCGGGCGAGGCCGAACAGCTCCACCAGGGTCTTGCCGGCCGAGGCCATGGCGTCGCGCGGACGCATGGCGGGCTTGGTCTCGACGTCGACGATCAGCTTGTCGAAGTCGGTCCGCTGCTCGACACGGGTGGCCTCGACCTTGTAGGTGACCTTCAGCACGGGGCTGTAGATCGAGTCGACCGGGATGCGGCCGATCTCCTGGCCGGAGGCCTTGTTCTGGACGGCGGAGACGTAGCCGCGACCGCGCTCGACGGTCAGCTCCATCTCCAGCTTGCCCTTGCCGTTCAGCGTGGCGAGGACCAGCTCGGGGTTGTGCACCTCGACACCCGCCGGCGGGGCGATGTCGGCGGCGGTCACGACGCCCGGGCCCTGCTTGCGCAGGTACATCACGACCGGCTCGTCGTGCTCCGAGGAGACGACCAGCTGCTTGATGTTGAGGATGAGGTCGGTCACGTCCTCCTTGACGCCCGGCACGGTGGTGAACTCGTGCAGGACGCCGTCGATGCGGATGCTGGTGACAGCGGCACCCGGGATCGACGACAGGAGCGTGCGGCGCAGGGAGTTGCCGAGGGTGTAGCCGAAGCCCGGCTCCAGCGGCTCGATCACGAACCGCGAGCGGAACTCGTCGACGACCTCTTCGGTCAGCGAGGGGCGCTGAGCGATAAGCATGGGGGGTGTTCCTCCAGTTGTCTTCGGCACCCACTATTTGATGCCGACAGGACCAAGCGTACGGGGTCCCGCAGAAAACAGGACCCCGTACGTGGTTTAAAGCGTTACCCGCGTGCCCGAAGGCGCTGCGTCAGACGCGGCGGCGCTTCGGCGGACGGCAGCCGTTGTGCGGGGTGGGGGTGACGTCCTGGATCGAGCCGACCTCCAGGCCGGTGGCCTGGAGCGAACGGATCGCGGTCTCGCGGCCGGAGCCCGGACCCTTCACGAAGACGTCGACCTTGCGCATGCCGTGCTCCTGCGCGCGACGGGCAGCGGCCTCGGCGGCCATCTGCGCGGCGAACGGGGTGGACTTGCGCGAACCCTTGAAGCCGACGTGGCCGGCGGAGGCCCAGGAGATCACGTTGCCCGCGGGGTCGGTGATCGAAACGATGGTGTTGTTGAACGTGCTCTTGATGTGCGCGTGGCCGTGAGCGACGTTCTTCTTTTCCTTGCGGCGGATCTTCTTCGCGCCGGCAGCCTGACGACCCTTGGGGGGCATAAGTCTGTTCTCCTACTGAGGTGGTCGGTCCGCTGACCCGCGGGCCGGAGGGATGTCCGGTGACGGGACGGACTACTTCTTGCCCGGCTTCTTCTTGCCGGCGATCGCGCGACGCGGGCCCTTGCGGGTACGCGCGTTGGTGTGGGTGCGCTGGCCGCGGACCGGCAGGCCACGGCGGTGACGCAGACCCTCGTAGCAGCCGATCTCGACCTTGCGGCGGATGTCGGCGGCCACCTCACGGCGGAGGTCACCCTCGACCGTGTAGTTGGCGTCGATGTACTGGCTCAGCTTGACCAGGTCGTCCTCGGTGATGTCGCGAACGCGGACATCCGGGTTGACGCCGGTCTCGGCGAGGGTCTGCTGGGCGCGGGTACGGCCGATGCCGTACACGTACGTAAGGGCGATCTCGATCCGCTTCTCACGGGGGAGATCAACGCCGGCGAGGCGTGCCATTCAAGGCTCCTGTGGTTCTTCAGAGGTCTGACGGGCACCTACTCCGACACCTCACGGTGAGGGAGCCCCGGCCTCTGACCGGGGGCGGCAGTCCGTCCCGTCCGGGACGGATCGGGTGACCCGCGTATGACGTTTTCGCGTCGCGCGAAGTACTACGAGAAATGCGGGAGGGAGATCAGCCCTGGCGCTGCTTGTGGCGCAGGTTGTCGCAGATCACCATGACCCGGCCGTGACGGCGGATCACCTTGCACTTGTCGCAGATCTTCTTGACGCTCGGCTTGACCTTCATGTTCAGGTTCTCCGGGTCTAGATCTGACGTTCTTACTTGTAGCGGTAGACGATCCGGCCGCGCGTGAGGTCGTAGGGGCTGAGCTCCACGACCACCCGGTCGTCCGGCAGGATGCGGATGTAGTGCATGCGCATCTTGCCACTGATGTGCGCGAGGACCTTGTGACCGTTCTGCAGCTCGACCTTGAACATCGCGTTCGGAAGAGACTCGATCACGGTGCCCTCGATCTCAATGGCGCCTTGCTTCTTAGCCATGAACTGCGAGATCCACCTTCCGGGACCGGCTACCGTATGCGGAACGCTCGTGCGAACCTGGGTTCACCCCGCCCCCGAGGGGAAGAGGGCGTGCTGAAGCACGCTACGAGTGAGCCGACGGTCCATCCTACGCCAGCGCGTCCCGGGGTCCAAAACGGGGGTACCGGAAGGAGTCCGCCGTCACACCGGCACCGTCAGACCCCGGTGGGGACGGCCAGCGGGTCGACGTGGGCGGTGCAGGCCGAGCAGCGGCGGGCGGCCTCGGGGATCTCGGTCAGGCACTCGGGGCACGGGCGCTTCGCGACCTTCGGCTTCTTCGGCAGGTAGCGGGCGGTGGCCTTGGTGATCGGCAGCACCACGCAGAAGTACAGCACCGCGGCGGTCATGAAGAAGGCGATCAGCACGTTCAGGAACTGGCCGTACGGGAACTTCACCCCGCCGATCTCCGCCGTGTACGAGCTGAAGTCGCCGGCCGCGCCGACCACCACGCCGACCAGCGGGGTGAGGAAGGCGGACACGAAGCCGGTCACCACCGCGGTGAACGCGGCACCGATGACCACACCGACGGCCATGTCGATGACGTTGCCGCGCATCATGAAGTCGCGGAATCCCTTGAGCACTGCGCTCTCCTGCTCGCTCGTAAGCCACTGGGCCAGTAACTGCCACTGCCAGCCGTTAAAAATAGGACAAAAGCCCTGGAGGTCCAAACCTCCAGGGCTCTGATCCCTTGTCAGCGGCGGCAGTTGACCGCCCGGGCGACTACGCCAGCGGGTCCGGAGCTGCGGTGATGCCCAGCTTGGCGAGCTCGGCCCGGCCGCCGTCGAAGGCGGTCAGCACCAGCGGGCCCTCCTCCGTGACGGCCACCGAGTGCTCCCAGTGGGAGGCCCAGGTGCCGTCGTTGGTGACGACCGTCCAGTCGTCCTCCAGCACCGCGGTGTGCGGGGTGCCGAGCGAGACCATCGGCTCGATCGCCAGCACGGTGCCCGGCACCAGCTTCGGGCCCTTGCCGCGGCCGCGCTCGACGTAGTTCAGCACGTGCGGCTCCATGTGCATCGCGGTGCCGATGCCGTGGCCGCCGTAGCCCTCGGTGATGCCCCACTTGCCCTTGGGCGGCAGCGGCTGGCGCCGGATGTAGCCCTCGATCGCCTTGGAGACGTCCACCAGGCGGTTGTTCTTCTTCATCTGGGCGATGCCGGCCCACATCGAGCCCTCGGTCACCCGGCTGAGCATCTCGACCTCGGGGCGGACCTCGCCGACCGCGACGGTGATCGCCGAGTCGCCGTGCCAGCCGTCCAGGATGGCGCCGCAGTCGATCGAGATGATGTCGCCCTCCTGCAGCACCCGCTCGCCCGGGATGCCGTGCACGACCTCGTTGTTCACCGAGGCGCAGATCACGCCCGGGAACCACAGGCCGCCGTGGTGGGCGCGGAAGTTCGAGGTGGCACCGTGGTCGGTGATGACCTTGTCGGCGATGTCGTTGAGCTCCTGGGTGGTCACCCCGGGAGCGACCGCCTCGCGACAGGCCTTGAGCGCCTCGGCGACGACCAGCCCGGCCGCCCGCATCTTCGCGATCTGCTCGGGGGTCTTGATCTCCACCATCAGGTCACGCCTTCCAAGTCCGGATTACCACTGCCTACCACCGTACGACGTCGAAAACGGCCGGGCCGCCCGCTCCACGGGCGACCCGGCCGTCACGCGTACCTCGCCGAGCGAACTCAGCCGTTCTTCTTCAGCGCCTCGATCGCGCGCTGGGTGACCTCGTCCACCTTGCCGAGGGCCGAGATCGTCGCCACCAGGCCCTGCTGGACGTAGTAGTCGATGATCGGCTCGGTCTCCGTGTGGTAGACCTCCAGGCGCGTGCGCACCGCTTCCTCGGTGTCGTCCGAGCGCTGGTACAGCTCGCCACCGCACTCGTCGCAGACACCCTCCTCCTTCGGCGGGTTGTACGCGACGTGGAACACGTGGCTGCCGTTCTTGCGGCACAGGCGGCGGCCGGCGATCCGGCGCACCACCTCGTCCTCGGGGACCTCCAGGTCCAGCACGCCGTCCAGCACGATGCCCTGCTCGGCGAGGAACTCGTCGAGCGCCTTGGCCTGGCCCAGGTTGCGGGGGAAGCCGTCGAGCAGGAAGCCGTTGGCCGCGTCGGCCTGCAGCATGCGGTCCTTGGCCATCCCGATGGTGACCTCATCCGGTACCAGGCGACCCGCGTCCATGTAGCCCTTGGCCTCGAGCCCCAGCGGGGTGCCCTGACCGATGTTGGCGCGGAACAGGTCGCCGGTGGAGATGTGGGGGATGGACAGGGTCTTGGCGAGCAGGTGCGCCTGAGTACCCTTCCCGGCCCCGGGAGGACCAACGAGGACGATACGCATCAGCGGAGGAACCCTTCGTAATTGCGCTGCTGGAGCTGGCTCTCGATCTGCTTCACAGTTTCGAGTCCGACGCCGACGACGATGAGCACGCTGGTGCCGCCGAACGGGAAGTTGGTCTGCTGTCCGAAGGCGACCAGGGCGATCATCGGGATCAACGCGATCAGGCCCAGGTAGAGCGAACCCGGCCACGTGATTCGGGTCAGCACGTAGTTCAGGTACTCGGCCGTCGGACGGCCGGCCCGGATGCCCGGGATGAAGCCACCATACTTCTTCATATTGTCGGCAACTTCTTCGGGGTTGAAGGAGATGGCGACGTAGAAGAAGGCGAAGAAGACGATCAGCAGGAAGTAGGTGGCCATGTAGATCGGGTGGTCACCCTTGACGAAGTTCTGCTTGACCCACACCGCCCAGCCCGACTGGCTGTTGGTCAGCTGGACCACCAGCGCCGGGATGTACAGCAGCGACGAGGCGAAGATGACCGGGATGACACCGGCCTGGTTCACCTTGAGCGGGATGTAGGTCGAGGTACCGCCGAAGGCCCGGCGGCCGATCATCCGCTTCGCGTACTGGACCGGGATCCGGCGCTGCGCCTGCTCGACGAAGATGACCAGCATCACAACGATGACGCCGACCGCGACCACGGAGAGGAACTCGACCCAGCCGCCGCCGATGGTGCCGGACTGCTTGATGGCCCACATCGAGGTCGGGAACTGCGCGGCGATCGAGGTGAAGATCAGCAGCGACATGCCGTTGCCGATGCCGCGGTCGGTGATCAGCTCGCCCAGCCACATGATGACCGTGGTGCCGGCCGTCATCGTGAGCACCATGACGGCGATCCGGAACACCGAGGTGTCCGGCACGATCTGGTTGCCCACCGGGCAGCCGGAGAACAGCGCACCGCTGGAGGCCGTCGCCACGATGCCGGTGCCCTGGAGCACGGCGAGCGCGATGGTCAGGTAGCGGGTGTACTGGGTGATCTTCGCGGTGCCGGCCTGGCCCTCCTTCTTCAACGCCTCCAGTCGCGGGATCACGACGGTGAGGAGCTGGAGGATGATGCTCGCGGTGATGTACGGCATGATGCCGAGCGCGAAGATCGTCAGCTGGAGGAGCGCGCCACCGCTGAACAGGTTGACGAGTCCGAAGAGGCCGTTGTTCTTGGTGTCCTTGATGCACTCGTTCACGGCCGTGAAGCTCACGCCCGGAATCGGAATGTGCGAGCCCAGCCGGAACAGCACCATGATGCCCAGCGTGAACAGCAGCTTCTTGCGCAGGTCGGGCGTCTGGAACGCCCGCGCGAACGCACTGAGCACGGTGCCTCCTGCGCCTCCCGCACGTCGTCGGCGGGAGGGTCGGTCCTGAATGGGGAGTTTTTGCGGTACGGGCCCCCGTACAGACGGCACAGGCGAGCCTACGCGCAGCCTACAAGGGAACTCCACGGACTCTAACAGTGCGCGGCCACTCGAAAGAAGCGCGTACCGTCCCTCCCCCACTCACGGGGGTACGGGATGCCCGGTTTTGCCACACAAAAGAACGAGGCCCGGTACCGGCTGATTTCGGCCCCGGAGTGAAAGCCGGGGTAAAAGCACGAGCCCCGCACCTCCCGAAGGAGGTGCGGGGCTCGAAGCCGGTTGTCGGCGGGTTCAGCGGGCTCAGACGAGCTCGGTGACCGTACCGCCGACGGCCTTGATCTTCTCGGCGGCCGAGCCGGAGACGGCGTCGACCGTCACCTGCAGCGCAACCGAGACCTCGCCGGTGCCGAGCACCTTGACGAGGGAGTTCTTGCGAACCGCGCCCTTGGCGACCAGGTCCTCGACCGTGACGGCGCCACCCTGCGGGTAGAGCTCGGCCAGCTTGTCGAGGTTGACGACCTGGAACGTGATCTTGAACGGGTTCTTGAAGCCCTTCAGCTTCGGCAGGCGCATGTGGAGGGGCATCTGGCCACCCTCGAAGCGCTGCGGAACCTGGTAGCGGGCCTTGGTGCCCTTGGTACCACGACCGGCGGTCTTACCCTTGGAGCCCTCACCACGACCCACGCGGATCTTGTCGGTCTTGGCACCCGGGGCGGGACGCAGGTTGTGGATCTTGATCGGGTTGTCGCCCATGATCAGTCCACCTCCTCAACCGTCACCAGGTGACGGACCGTGTGGGCCATCCCGCGGATCTCGGGACGGTCCTCCTTCACCACGACGTCGTGCATGCGCTTGAGACCAAGCGAACGCAGGGTGTCACGGTGATTCTGCTTGCTGCCGATGTACGACTTGGTCTGCGTGATCTTCAGGCGAGCCATCAGGCGCTCACCCCTGCAGCACGCGCCCGCAGCAGAGCGGCGGGGGCCACGTCCTCCAGCGGCAGGCCACGACGGGCGGCGATCTCCTCGGGGCGCACGAGGCCCTTCAGAGCAGCCACGGTGGCGTGCACGATGTTGATCGCGTTGTCCGAGCCGAGCGACTTCGACAGGATGTCGTGAATGCCGGCGCACTCCAGGACGGCGCGCACCGGACCACCGGCGATAACACCGGTACCGGGGGCGGCGGGCTTCAGCAGCACGACGCCGGCGGCCTTCTCACCCTGGATCGGGTGCGGGATGGTGCCCTGGATACGGGGGACCTTGAAGAAGTTCTTCTTGGCCTCCTCAACACCCTTGGCGATGGCGGCCGGAACCTCCTTCGCCTTCCCGTAACCGACACCCACGGTGCCGTCACCGTCGCCCACCACGACCAGCGCGGTGAAGCTGAAACGACGACCACCCTTGACAACCTTGGCGACACGGTTGATCGCGACAACGCGCTCGACGTAAGCGGTCTTCTCGACGGCGGGGGCGTTGCCCCGGTCGTCACGCTTACGGTCGCGCCGCTCGCCACCGCCGGTGCCACCGCCGGCGCCGCTACCGCGGCGCTGGGGTCCAGCCATTGGAATTACCTCTCTCGATTACGTCCGTCGACTGAGTCGACGAGCGGCTTAGAAGTCGAGCCCGGCCTCGCGAGCCGCGTCCGCCAGGGCGGCGATGCGGCCGGCGTACCGGTTGCCCGCGCGGTCGAAGACGACCGCCTCGATGCCGGCAGCCTTGGCGCGCTCGGCGACCAGGCTCCCGACCTTCTTGGCCAGCTCGGTCTTGTCGCCCTCGGCGCCCTTGATGGACACGTCGAGGGTGGACGCCGACGCCAGGGTGTGACCCTTGGCGTCGTCGATGACCTGGGCGACCATGTGACGGTTCGAGCGCGTCACGACGAGGCGCGGACGCACCTCGGTGCCGACGACGCGCTTGCGAACGCGGATCGCGCGGCGCTTGCGAGCGGCGCTCTTGTAGGCGTTGCCCTTGCCGATCTTGACAGAGACGCTCATCGCTTACTTACCACTCTTTCCGACCTTGCGGCGGATGACCTCGCCCGCGTACTTGACGCCCTTGGCCTTGTACGGGTCGGGCTTGCGCAGCTTGCGGATCTTCGCGGCGACCTCGCCGACCTTCTGCTTGTCGATGCCGTCCACGTGGAACTTGGTGGCCGACTCGACGACGAAGGAGATGCCCTCGGGGGCCTCGACCAGAATCGGGTGGCTGTAGCCCAGCTGGAACTCCATGTCGGAGCCCTTCGCCAGAACTCGGTAGCCGACACCGCTGATCTCCAGCGACTTGCGGTAGCCCGCGGTCACGCCGGTGATCATGTTCGCCACCAGCGTGCGGGAAAGGCCGTGCAGGGCCTTCGACTGACGCTCGTCGTTGGGGCGGGTGACGACCAGGTTGCCGTCCTCGCCCTTACCGATCTCGATCGGCGCGGCGACAACGTGGGTGAGGGAGCCCTTGGGGCCCTTCACCGAGACCGCCTGGCCATCGATGGTGACGTCCACGCCGGCGGGAACCGGGATGGGCAGCCGTCCAATGCGCGACATTGCTGTACCTCCGTTTCCCGAATTACCAGACGTAGGCGAGAACTTCTCCGCCTACGCCCTTCTTGGCAGCCTGCTTGTCGGTGAGGAGACCCGAGGACGTGGAGATGATCGCCACGCCCAGGCCGCCGAGCACCTTCGGCAGGTTGGTGGACTTTGCGTAGACCCGCAGGCCCGGCTTGCTGATCCGCTTGATGCCAGCGATCGAGCGCTCACGGTTGGGACCGAACTTGAGCTCGATGGTCAGCTTCTTGCCGACCTCGCCCTCAGCGGGCTCCTCAACCTTGTAGGAGGAGATGTACCCCTCCTGCTGCAGGATCTGGGCGACGTGCGCCTTGATCTTGCTGGCCGGCATCGCCACAGAGTCGTGGTACGCCGAGTTAGCGTTACGCAGACGCGTGAGCATGTCTGCGATGGGGTCGGTCATGGTCATGATGGCCTCAGGCCTCTCTCGCCGTGGTTTCTCCGCGCCAGGTCCCCCTGCCGCACTCCGGGGAGTGCGGCAGGGGCACAGACGCAGGGGACCTGCGGCGTCGTAAGACTGGGTGCGAGCCCTCCGAAGAGGGTCGACGGCAGCTATGGAGCTACCGCGACAGGGGGCCCGACCTCACTACCCTACGGGATTCCGTACGCAGCCCCAAAAAAGGGGCTCTGTGGGGTCGGGCACACCTGCTTCGCTATGGCGTTACCGCGAGGTCCTGGTTACCAGGAGCTCTTGGTCACGCCCGGCAGCTCGCCGCGGTGCGCCATCTCACGAAGGCAGACACGGCACAGGCCGAACTTGCGGTACACCGAGTGCGGACGGCCGCAGCGCTGGCACCGGGTGTAGGCCCGGACGCCGAACTTCGGCTTCCGCTCGGCCTTCGCGATGAGGGACTTCTTCGCCATGTGTTACGCCTCCTTGAACGGGAAGCCCAGAGCGCGCAGGAGCGCCCGGCCCTCGTCGTCGGTCTGGGCGGTGGTCACGACGGTGATGTCCATACCGCGCTGACGGTCGACCTTGTCCTGGTCGATCTCGTGGAACATGACCTGCTCGGTCAGACCGAAGGTGTAGTTGCCACGGCCGTCGAACTGCTTCGGGGAGAGGCCACGGAAGTCACGGATTCGCGGCAGGGCCAGCGAAACCAGACGGTCCAGGAACTCCCACATGCGGTCACCACGGAGGGTGACGTGGGTGCCGATCGGCTGGCCCTCGCGCAGCTTGAACTGCGCGATGGACTTACGAGCCTTGGTCACGGCCGGCTTCTGACCGGTGATCGCGGTCAGGTCGCGGATCGCGCCCTCGATCAGCTTGCTGTCACGGGCGGCCTCGCCGACACCCATGTTGACGACGACCTTGACCAGGCCGGGCGTCAGCATGACGTTCTCGTACGAGAACTGCTCCTGCAGCTGACCCTTGATCTCGGAGTTGTAACGCTCCTTGAGGCGGGGGGTCACCTTCTCAACAGACGTCTCAGACATCAGATGTCCTCACCGGTTCGCTTGGCAACGCGGATCTTGTTGCCCTCGTCGTCGAAGCGGTAGCCAACGCGGGTGACGACCTTCTTGCCGTCCTTCTCCACGACCAGCTGGACGTTGGAGACGTGCACCGGGGCCTCGACGGTGACGATGCCACCCTGAGTGCCCGGACCCGGCTTGGTGTGCTTCTTGACCCGGTTGACACCCTCGACCAGGACCTTGTTCTCAGCCGGCATGGCCTGGATGACCTTGCCCTGCTTGCCCTTGTCCTTGCCGGTGATGACCTGGACCAGGTCACCCTTCTTGATCTTCATGCTGTTCGCCATGAGTTAGAGCACCTCCGGCGCAAGCGAGATGATCTTCATGAACTTCTTGTCACGCAGCTCGCGGCCCACCGGGCCGAAGATGCGGGTGCCACGGGGGTCACCATCGGTGTTCTTCAGAACGACCGCGGCGTTCTCGTCGAAGCGGATGTACGAGCCATCCGGACGACGACGCGACTTCACGGTACGGACGACGACGCACTTGACGACGTCACCCTTCTTGACCGAACCGCCGGGGATCGCGTCCTTGACGGTCGCGACGATGACGTCCCCGATACCGGCGTAGCGGCGACCGGAACCACCGAGAACGCGGATGCAAAGGATTTCCTTCGCGCCCGTGTTGTCGGCGACACGCAGTCGCGACTCCTGCTGGATCACAGCTTTCTCCTGATCGTCAACGAGAGCTGACGGGCCGGCCGCTGCTCACACCAGCGCCCGCGAGGGACCTGGTGCACATACGGCCGTACCGCATCAACTTCGTTACTTGGCCTTCTCGAGGATCTCGACGACGCGCCAGCGCTTCGTCGCGGACAGCGGGCGGGTCTCCGCGAGGAGCACCCGGTCGCCGATGCCGCAGGCGTTCGCCTCGTCGTGCGCCTTCAGCTTGTTCGTACGGCGGATGACCTTGCCGTACAGAGCGTGCTTGACGCGGTCCTCGACGGCGACGACGACGGTCTTGTCCATCTTGTCGCTGACGACGAGACCCTCACGGGTCTTGCGGAAACCGCGCGTCTCGTTGGTGTTCTCAGTCATCAGGCGCTCTCCACCGTCTCGATGCCCAGCTCGCGCTCGCGCATCAGGGTGTAGATCCGCGCGATGTCCTTACGGACGAGCTTGAGCCGTCCGTGGTTGTCGAGCTGCCCGGTCGCCGCCTGGAAGCGGAGGTTGAACAGCTCCTCCTTGGCCTCACGGAGCTTGGCAACGAGACCCTCGTTGTCCAGCTCGCGGAGGTCAGCAGCCTTGGTGCCGGCCGACATCAGCTCTCACCTGCCTCGCGCCGGATGATCCGGCACTTCATCGGGAGCTTGTGAGCTGCGCGGGTCAGCGCCTCACGAGCCACCTTCTCGTTGGGGTACGACAGCTCGAACATGACCCGACCCGGGTGCACGTTCGCGATCCACCACTCGGGCGAACCCTTACCGGAACCCATGCGGGTCTCGGCCGGCTTCTTGGTGAGCGGGCGGTCCGGGTAGATGTTGATCCAGACCTTGCCGCCACGCTTGATGTGACGGGTGACGGCGATACGAGCGGACTCGATCTGCCGGTTCGTCACGTAGGCCGGGGTGACGGCCTGGATGCCGTACTCGCCGAACGCGAGCTCGGTGCCACCCTTGGCAGCGCCGCGGCGCTTCGGGTGGTGCTGCTTGCGGTGCTTGACCCTACGGGGGATCAGCATTGGGGTCAGGCCTCCGTTCCGGTGTTCTCGGCAGCCGGAGCCTCGGCGGCCGCGGCCGCGGGGGCCTCGGCAGCGGCGGGGCGACGGCCACGGCCACCGCGCTCGCCACCACGGCGCTCGCCACCGCGGGCGGGACGACCACCCTCGGGACGGGCCGGGCGGTTGCCCGAGCGGGCAGCGGCGTTCTCAGCGCGGACCTCGGCGATGTTCTTGACGTCGCCCTTGTAGATCCAGACCTTCACACCGATGCGGCCGAAGGTGGTCTTGGCCTCGAAGAAGCCGTAGTCGACGTTCGCGCGCAGGGTGTGCAGCGGCACACGGCCCTCGCGGTAGAACTCCGAACGGCTCATCTCGGCGCCGCCGAGACGACCGGAGCACTGGACCTTGATGCCCTTGGCGCCGGACTTCATGGTGCCCTGCATCGACTTGCGCATGGCACGACGGAAGGAGACGCGGGAGGACAGCTGCTCCGCGACGCCCTGAGCCACGAGCTGGGCGTCCAGCTCGGGGTTCTTGACCTCGAGGATGTTCAGCTGGACCTGCTTGCCGGTCAGCTTCTCGAGGTCGCCGCGGATGCGGTCGGCCTCGGTGCCACGACGCCCGATGACGATGCCGGGACGGGCGGTGTGGATGTCGACGCGGACGCGGTCGCGGGTGCGCTCGATCTCGACCTTGGAGATGCCGGCGCGCTCCATGCCCTTCGTCATCATGCGACGAATGGCAACGTCTTCCTTGACGTAGTCCTTGTACAGCTTGTCGGCGTACCAGCGGGACTTGAAGTCCGTGCTGATGCCGAGGCGGAACCCGTGCGGGTTAACCTTCTGGCCCATTACCGGGTCCCTTCCTTGCTGCTGACGACCACGGTGATGTGGCTGGTCCGCTTGCGGATCCGGTAGGCACGACCCTGCGCACGCGGACGGAACCGCTTCAGGGTCGGACCCTCGTCAACGTACGCCTCGCTGATGACGAGGTCGTCCACGTTGGAGTGGTTGTAGTTGTGCGCGGCGTTGGCGATGGCGCTGTCGAGCACCTTGCCGACCGGCACGGTGGCGGCCTGCGGAGCGAAACGCAGGACGGCCTGGGCCTCCGTGGCCGGCAGGCCACGGATGAGGTCCACCACGCGGCGGGCCTTCATGGGCGTGACGCGGATGTACCGCGCCTGGGCCCTGGCTTCCATGGTTGTCCCCTTGCTGGTGTAAGTCATTGAGTCGGTAATCTCGCTGGCGACTAGCGACGCTTCGACTTGCGGTCGTCCTTGACGTGACCGCGGAAGGTACGCGTCGGCGCGAACTCGCCGAGCTTGTGGCCGACCATCGACTCGGTGACGAACACCGGGACGTGCTTACGGCCATCGTGCACCGCGATCGTGTGGCCGAGCATGGCCGGGAAGATCACGGAGCGACGGGACCAGGTCTTGATGACGTTCTGGGTACCCGCCTCGTTCTGAGCGTCCACCTTCTTGAGAAGGTGGCCGTCGATGAAGGGGCCCTTCTTGAGACTGCGCGGCATCTGACCTGCTCCTAGCGCTTCTTGTTGGTCTTGCGGCGGCGCACGATGAGAGCGTCCGACGCCTTCTTCGGGCGACGGGTGCGACCCTCCTTCTGGCCCCACGGCGAGACCGGGTGGCGGCCACCAGAGGTCTTACCCTCACCACCACCGTGCGGGTGGTCGATCGGGTTCATGGCGACACCACGCACGGTCGGGCGGACGCCCTTCCAGCGCATACGGCCGGCCTTGCCCCAGTTGATGTTCGACTGCTCGGCGTTGCCGACCTCGCCGACGGTGGCGCGGCAGCGCGCGTCGACCAGGCGGATCTCACCGGAGGGCATGCGCAGGTGCGCCATCTTGCCCTCACGCGCCAGCAGCTGGATGCCGGAGCCCGCGGAGCGGGCCAGCTTGGCACCGCCGCCGGGACGCAGCTCCACCGCGTGGATGGTGGTACCGACCGGGATGTTGCGCAGCGGCAGGTTGTTGCCCGGCTTGATGTCGGCGCCAGGGCCGTTCTCAATCCGGTCACCCTGCGCGATGCCACGCGGCGCGATGATGTAGCGCTTCTCGCCGTCCAGGTAGTGCAGGAGCGCGATGCGCGCGGTGCGGTTCGGGTCGTACTCGATGTGCGCGACCTTCGCCGGCACGCCGTCCTTGTCGTGACGACGGAAGTCGATCACGCGGTAGGCGCGCTTGTGGCCGCCACCCTGGTGGCGAACGGTGATCCGACCGGCGTTGTTACGGCCGCCCTTGCTGTGCAGGGGGCGAACCAGCGACTTCTCCGGGGTGGACCGCGTGATCTCTACGAAGTCGGCCACGCTGGAGCCACGACGGCCCGGCGTAGTCGGCTTGTACTTGCGGATGCCCATTTGGCTCTCTCGTCCTCGTCCTTATCGACGATCACGATCCCCGTTAGGAGACCGGACCACCGAAGATGTCGATGCGGTTGCCCTCAGCCAGCGTCACGATGGCGCGCTTGGTGTCCTTGCGCTTGCCAAAGCCCGTCTTGGAGCGCTTGCGCTTGCCCTGACGGTTGAGCGTGTTGACGGACTCGACCTTGACCGAGAAGACCGCCTCGACGGCCTGCTTGATCTGGGTCTTGTTGGCACCGGGCGACACGACGAACGTGTACTTGTTCTCGTCGAGGAGCGAGTAGCTCTTCTCCGAGATGACCGGCTTCACCAGGACGTCACGGGGGTCCGTGAACGTCTTGCTCGTGATCTCTGCAGCCATCAGGCGGCGCTCCCTTCGAGCTCGCCCTCAGCAGCCACGGCCTTGGCGGACGCGGCCGGACCGGCCACGAAACGCTCGAAGGCGGCCTGGGTGAAGACCACATCGTCGGAGACGAGCACGTCGTAGGTGTTCAGCTGACCGGCGTCCAGGATGTGGACGTTCGGCAGGTTGCGAGCGGACTTGAGGCCCAGCTCGTCCGAACGCTCGACGACCAGGAGGACGTTCTTGCGCTCGGTGATCTTGCCGAACAGGCCCTTGGCGGCCTTGGTCGACGGCGCCTCGGTCGCGGTCACGTCGGTGATGACGTGAATGCGGTTGTGGCGGGCCCGGTCGGTGAGCGCACCGCGCAGGGCGGCGGCGATCATCTTCTTCGGGGTCCGCTGCGAGTAGTCACGCGGCACGGGACCGTGCACGACGCCACCGCCGGCGAACTGCGGCGCACGGGTCGAGCCCTGACGGGCGCGGCCGGTGCCCTTCTGGCGGTACGGCTTCTTGCCGCCACCGCGGACCTCGGCGCGAGTCTTGGTCTTGTGGGTGCCCTGACGGGCCGCAGCGAGCTGCGCCACGACGACCTGGTGCATCAGCGGAACGCTGACCTTCGCGTCGAAGATCTCGGCCGGCAGCTCGAGGCTGCCGGTCTTGTCACCCGAGGGCGACAGGATGTCAATGGTGCTCATATCCTCACAGCCCCTTCGCCGCGGTGCGGACGAGGATGAGGCCGCCGTTCGGGCCCGGGATTGCGCCCTTGATCAGGAGCAGCCCCTTCTCCGCGTCAACGGCATGGATGGTCAGGTTCTGGGTGGTCACACGCTCGTGGCCCATCCGGCCGGCCATCCTCACGCCCTTGAACACGCGACCCGGGGTGGCGCAGCCACCGATCGAGCCGGGCGAGCGGTGCTTGCGCTGCACACCGTGACCGGCGCCGAGGCCCCGGAAGTTGTGGCGCTTCATGACACCGGCGAAGCCCTTGCCCTTGGAGGTGCCGGTCACGTCGACCTTGACACCCGCCTCGAACAGCTCGGCGGTGATCTCCTGGCCCAGGGTGTACTCGGAGGCGTCCGAGGTACGGAGCTCGACCAGGTGGCGACGGGGGGTGACACCGGCCTTGGCGAAGTGGCCCGCGAGGGGCTTGTTCACCTTGCGGGGGTCGATCTCGCCGAAGCCGATCTGGACGGCGTCGTAGCCGGCCGGGCTGTCGGCGGTGTGGACCTGGGTCACGACATTGGGCCCAGCCTTGACGACGGTCACCGGAACGACCCGGTTGTTCTCGTCCCAGACCTGGGTCATGCCGAGCTTCTCGCCCAGGATGCCCTTAATCTGCTTAGCCATCTTCGGTGCGCCTCTCAGAGCTTGATCTCGATGTCGACGCCAGCCGGCAGGTCGAGACGCATGAGCGAGTCAACCGTCTTCGGCGTGGGGTCGAGGATGTCGATCAGACGCTTGTGAGTGCGCATCTCGAAGTGCTCGCGCGAGTCCTTGTACTTGTGCGGCGAGCGGATGACGCAGTACACGTTCTTCTCAGTGGGCAGCGGCACCGGGCCTGCGACCTGCGCACCAGTACGGATCACCGTCTCGACGATCTTCTTCGCCGAGGAATCGATGACCTCGTGGTCGTAGGCCTTGAGCCGGATGCGGATCTTCTGTCCCGCCATGGCTACTCAGTAGTCCTTTGTCCTTAGTCACTGCACGACCCTCCTCCGACCCCCGCGCTCGGGCGTGTCGCACTCGCGCTTGCAAAAAACCGGCGAAGTACTTCGTCGGTTTCAAACTTTCGGGGTGGGGGTGGCCGGGCCGAGGCCCCGCACACGCTTCCCGGAAGATTCCCGTACTTTCGCCCCGCAGCTGCCGTGGCGTAGAACTCACGCTTGACGGCCATCACGGGAACGACGAGTACATGGGACTCGCTTCCAGTCCTCCCGGCGGGAGGCGCGCAGCATCGGCACTCAACCGAGCAACTTGGACATACTGCCACATGGAGCAGCCCGGATGCCAATCGGGGCCGGTGAGGCGTACCTCACCGGCCCCGAAGGGGTGGAACCGCAGCTCAGCCCTTGCGCCAGAGCACCCAGCCGCGCTCCATGTTGTACTTCGCGACGTGCCAGCCCGGGAGCGGCTTCTGCCAGCTGGACTCCGGCTTGGTGCCCGGGTCCTTGGAGACGGCCAGCAGGATCGCGGTGGCCGACTCCGGCGGGGTGTTGCCGTTCTTCACGTTGCTGGTCCAGACCCGGCCCCAGTAGACCTCGAAGGCCAGCGACATCCGGCTGCCCCAGTCGAGGTCCCAGTCCAGGACCACGTTGTCGCCCTTGCCCAGGCCGGCCTCCTTGGGCAGGCCGACGGCCTCGTACTTGCGGAACTTGGAGTGCGGCTCGGCGATGTTGTTGGTGACGGCGACCGTCGCGTAGGCCGCGAAGAGCGTCAGGCAGCCCACCACGGCCGCGATGATCCGGCGGCCGCCGACCACCCGCAGCAGCAGGCAGGCGCCCAGCACGGCGAGCGCGCCGAAGGTCGTGCGGCCCATGTGCAGGCCGTCGTAGGTCGAGGAGAGGAACTGGGCGTCCGGCACCGTCCACGGGATGATCCAGACGTTGAGCTTGCGCCCCGCGTACTCGGTGACGGCGAGCCCGGTGATCCCGACGACCACCGTGCCGAGCGCGGCCAGCTGCAGCAGCCGGCGCTTCCCGGCCCGGAACAGCACGACCAGGCCGACCACCATGAACACCGGCACCAGCACGGCGCAGTACCGGGCGTACACCCAGTTGTCGACGCGGTTGTCGTCCGCGAGGCCCGCGGCGGAGGCCAGCGCGGTGCCGCACAGCAGGGCGACCATGACGAAGGAGACCACCCGGTCGGCCGCCGTGGAGCGGCGGTGGAACACCGCCACCACGCACAGCACGAAGGCGATCGCGCCCAGGCCGTAGGTGGAGGTCATGAAGTACCACAGCTCGCCGAGGGTCCGGACGACGATCGTGGTGGTGTACTTGCCGTTCTCGAGGTTGTCGAAGACCTTGTTGCCGACGCCCGCGCCCGGGACGTCCTTGAACTGGGCCGTGACGTAACCGTCCAGCAGCTTGGTGCCCAGGTAGGCCACCGCGAGCGCGCCGAGCCCGGCCAGCGAGGCGAGCCGCGGCGCCCAGCCGATGGCGAGCACCACCAGCAGGGCCAGTGCGGTCAGCGCCACGACCACGCCGCCGCGGTCGTGGGTGGCCATCGAGTAGCCGGCGGCCAGGCTCATCGCGGCCGCGTACAGCGCGCGGCGGCGGGTCGATCCGGGCGAGAGCCAGCCGTGCATCGAGATCAGCCAGATCAGCAGGAGCACCGGGAGGACGGCGTCCGTCATCACGAACTGGGAGTAGAAGATCACCGGCGGCACCAGCGCGACGGCGGACCCGGCGAGGAACGCCTGCGGCCGGGACAGCCCCAGGCGGCGGGCCGCCGCGAAGGCCAGCGGGAAGACCAGCGCGTTGAGCACCGCGTTGATCACCATGATCAGGTGGTACGCGGTGTCCGGGTTGTCGGCTATCCGGAGCGCCGGCGAGATCAGCAGCGGGTAGCCGCCGGGGATGATCACGCCGGTGGGCATCTCGGAGGCCGGCTTGCCGGCCAGCACCCGCGCGATCGCGAGGTAGCCGTCCTCGTCCGCGTGCACCGACGGGTAGTAGTTGTGGATCGACAGCGACAGCCGGAACGCCGTCTGCGCGAGGTAGCCGAGCAGCACGGCCGCCGGCCAGAACCAGCGGTGGGCGGCGAGGACCCGCAGCCGCAGGAGCGCGGCCGGAGGAGCCTTCGGCTCGGCGGTCCCGTTCCCGTCACCGCCCTCCTTCAATGTCCGCCCGTCGGTCGCATGGGCAGAATCGATCAGCGGCTGCACCGGGACACTTCCCTCGTTGTTGGAACCAGCACTTGTCATGTCTTTTTCACAGGTGCCCGCGAGTCGCCCACACGCACCCCCAGTCGTTGGATCGCACGGGAAGTCTGCCATGCGGCCCGGTGTGGAGTCATCGTGATCATCCGGTGGACCAGGTGCGTCCGAACCGGTGCCGCCCGTCCGACCGCGTCCGCGAAACGGCCCGCCGGCCCGCGCCGCCCTTCCTTCCGGACAACGCGGAGCCGACGGCCCGGCGTTCAGCCCCGCCCCGCCGCGGACCGGGTCAGCTGCTGCGGACGGCGCGGCCGACCATGGCGCCGGCGTGGGCGAAGTCACCCGCGCCGAGGCGCCCGGCGGCGACCATCAGGGCGTGCAGCCGGGAGGAGAGGTGGAGATCGGCCGAGCGGGCCGCGGCGTTCCAGCCCTTGGCCCGCAGCTCCTTGGCGATCAGGGTGTAGTACTGGAGCTCCTCGTCGAAGCGCTTGCCGTCCTTGACCCGGTTCGAGGAGTCGCTGGCCTGGTGGCGGCGGTAGCGGAACACCTCGCGCTCGTCGACCAGCAGGTTGCCGCCCTCCATCAGCATGTCGACCATGAACGCCAGGTCGTGCACGGCGTCGATGTCCGGGCGGTACGGGATCTTCGACAGCGCGGACTGCCGGTACAGCAGCGACGGGGTGTACAGCCAGTTCCCGGACAGCAGGCTCTTCACCGCGTCCTCGCCGCTGATCAGGCCGGCCTTGCGGGCCGGGGCGGCGATCCGGCGCTTGACCTTGTCACCGATGCCGAGCGACGGCACCAGGTTCCCGTCGCTGTCCATCACCTTGACGCCCGGCTGGACCGCGATCGCCTTCGGGTCGGCCTTCATCCGCTCCAGGACGACGTCCAGGTAGTTCGGCTCCAGCAGGTCGTCGGCGCCCATCATCGAGACGAACTCGCGCTCGGCCAGGGTCGACGCCTTGTAGGTGTTGCCGTTGGGGCCCAGCCGCTCCTCGTTGCGGACGTAGCGGATCCGCTCGTCGTCCAGGCCCTCGATGTACTCCAGCGCCCGGTTGCCCGGGTACTGGTCGTCCACCACGGTCAGCCGCCAGTCCTGCTGGTGCTGCGCCCGGATGCTGTCGATGGTGGCGAACAGGTACTCCGGGTCGCCGTAGTACGGGATGACGAAATCGACGCTCATGACGGCGCCGCACCTCCTGGTCCTGGATCACGCTTCGGTGCCGCCCGGCCGCGGCCGCCGGGCGGGTCAAGTCAACCAGCTTTTTTCGAACGACCGCGTCGGCCGGGGTCGGCAGTGGGGGGGGGGGGGGGGGGCGCGCCCGCGCCGGCCGCCCCCCCCCCCCGCCACTGGTACTGCGCTGTGGTGACCGCCCGGGATCAGTGCTCGGAGCCGACCGGGGCGTTGAGCCGGTCGTTGTTGTGCCGGACACCCTCGGTGATGGCCACGGTGCGGGCCAGGTCGGTGATCTTCTTCTCCAGCGAGCGGAAGCGCAGGTAGGTGTTGAGGGTCAGGAAGCCCATGGCGATGACCATCAGGTAGAGCACCAGGTCGGTGCCGCGGCCGACGCCCAGCGCGGTGGCCAGCTTGGTCACGCCGCTCGGCCACAGGATCGCGACGACGTTGACGATCACGAAGAGCGTGAAGGCGATGCGCTTCCACGCCCGGGTGTTCGCCTTGTCCCAGCGCCAGACGAAGACGAGCGCCATGGCCACCGCGGCCACGACCAGGATGAGCTGGATCCAGAGGTGGTTCATCGGCCGTTACGCTCCCGCAGCGAGATGTCGAAGAGGATGTTCACGCCGTTGATCAGGGACTGGCCCTTGGCGCGCGAGTAGTCGGTGTAGAGGATGTCCACCGGAACCTCGGCGACCCGCAGGTCCGAGCCGGCGAGGAAGGAGACGATCTCCGAGGCGTGTGCCATGCCGTTCATGGTGATCTTGATCCGGCCGGCGGCCTCGCGGTTCATCACCCGCAGCCCGTTGTGCGCGTCCGTGAGCTTGAGCTTGCGGGCGGTCGGGCTGACCGCGGCGGCGGTGCGGAGCACCACCCGCTTGATCCACGGCACCTGGCCGGTCTGCTCGATGAAGCGGGAGCCGAGGACGATGTCGGCCTCGCCCTCGCGCAGCAGCGCCACCATCTTCTCGACGTCGGCGGTCTGGTGCTGGCCGTCCGCGTCGAAGGTCGCGAAGTACTCGGCGCCCTCCTGGGCGAGCGCGTACTTGAGACCGGTCTGGAGCGCGGCGCCCTGCCCCAGGTTGACCGGGTGCCGCACCAGGTGGGCGCCGGTCGTCATGACGTGCTCGGCCGTGTCGTCGGTGCAGCCGTCGTCGATCACCACGATGTTCGGGAAGGTCTTGCGTGCCCCCTCCACGACGTCGGCGATCACCTGGCCTTCGTTGTAGGCCGGGATCACCAGCCAGACGTTGTCATACTCGGACACAGGTGCTCCATGCTTGGCGAACGGCACGGCGGCCCGTGCCTCGGGTCTGTCTATCGGTGCTGGTCATGGTGTCTGGGCCCACCCTCAGGAGGTCCGCAGCGGCTCTGCCGCGGACCGGTCTGCCGACACGGCAGCGGGGCGGGAGGGGAAGGCACGGTACAGCGACCACAACATCAGGACGGCACTGACCAGTGAGCCCGCCAGGTACGCGAGCTCTGCCCGGAGACCCACATCGCCCGGTGCGAGCGCGACAACCACCAATGCTACGGAACCGGCGGTCCAACCGACCAGTTGGCGGCGGTGCTGGGCGCTCGACATCAGCGCCTGGCCGAAGACCGTCGCCAGGACGTAGCAGAGCGTTCCGAAGACCAGCCAGACGAAGTCCAGCGGGCCGAGCACGTCCTTGGCGTTGAACAGCAGCGGGTTGAGCTTGGAGCCGAGCACGATCACCGGCAGGCCGCCGCCGATGCACATCGCGGCGACGATCGCGGTGGTACGGGTCAGCACCTTGCGGAACTCGGCGTGGTCGCCGGCCGCGGCGGCGCCGGAGAGCGCGGAGACCATCGAGGCCTGCAGGGCGCTGTAGGCGAACAGCGGCGCCCGGGCCATCACCACCGCCTGGCCGATCGCGAACACCAGCGCGTCGGAGGCCTCGGAGTGCTTCGGAGAGAGCAGGCGCACGCAGACCACGGTCGCGTTGACCACCAGCTGGCTCAGCATCACCGAGGCGATCAGCAGGCCGAGGCCGCCGGTCAGCTGCTTCCAGGGCACCTCCGGGCCGGGGGTGCGGTCCGCGAGGGTGCCGCGCAGGCCGATCAGCGAGGCGGCCAGCGGGGAGACGAAGAGGATCAGGCCGAAGGCCAGCGCCGAGTGCAGGCCGGCCGCCGCGGCCACCGCGGCCAGGCCGATCCGCAGCCCGCCGTCGACCGCCAGCTGCGTGCCGTACGGGCCGAACAGCCCGAGGCCGGCCAGGGCACCGCGGGCCACCGAGCTCACCGCGAGGCCGGCCAGGCCGCCGGCCAGGGCGACCACCAGTGCCTTGTCCCCGCTGAACAGCAGGTCGGCGACCGGGCCCGCGGCCGCGGCCAGCAGTGCGCACACCGCGACCAGGAGTGCCATCGCGAGGAGCAGCATCCGGCGCACCGCGGGCAGTGCCCCGTGTCCGGCCACCTTGCGGGCGGCCACCAGCCGGGTCAGTTCGAGTTCGACCGGCTGGAAGAGTCCCCACCCCACGGACATCACGATGGTCCAGAGCATGGTGACGTTGGCCTTGCCCACGGCACTCAGGCTGTAGCCCACGAGCGCCATGTAGACGTACGCCGAAGCTCCGAGCACGACCGTGCCACCGACCACGAGCCGCGCCCCCGGGGGAAGCGCCCCAAGCAGCTTGGCGATCGGGTTCTTCATCACATGACCACCGAATTCACCGGCCGGCCGTGCAGCACGCCTCCGCACGAGGCCGGCCAAGCCGTGCGATTGCTGTGAATAGTAGCGGGTGGCCGTGAATGCTCGGTGCGCGCGGGCGTTCCCTCGGACGCCATCTCAGACGGTCCCGGGGAACGTACGGCCCCACGGCTGGGTCCAGAGGATCCCCTGATCGCTCACGACGTCGACCGTCACGCCGTTCTTGGCCAGGTCCCGCTTGATCCGCTCCCCCACGGGACGGTCGGCGGTCAGGATGGTCGGCGTCGGGTGCGGCGCGGGGAGCTTCTCGATGGCGCCCTTCAACCTGCCGAGGGAGCGCTGGTAGTCCTCCTCCTTCGCCTGCGGACCGCCGATGCCCACCCAGTGGATGTCGTACAGCGCCTTCATGTCACCGCCGCGCCGGTTCATCAGCGAGGCGAGCCAGGTGGCCTTGAGGTTCTTGACCTCGTCGTTGGAGACCAGCGCGATCACCGGTCCGTCGCTGCGCAGGGCCCGCAACCCGTCCATGCCCTTGGGGCCCATGTCGGTCTCGGCCTCGCCGCGGCTCCAGACCACCAGCGGGTTGTTGGACCACGCGGAGGGAGCCTCCTTGGTGGCCAGGAAGCCCCACTGCACGTTGGCGAAGAGACTCAGCGCGGCGGCGACCGTCAGCCCGGAGAGCGCGAGCTCGCCCAGGCGCCGGCTCAGCGTGTTCCCGGTGCCCCGGTGGGGTGTCTGGAGGACCGCCCCGACCGCGCCGATCGACACCAGGGCGACCACGACGCCCACCGCCGTCATCTTGTGGAAGTAGTACGAGTACTTCTCGATGGTCTGCAGCTGGTAGACCGCGAAGGCGCTGAGCAGGCCGCCGGTGCCGAGCAGCACCGCCAGGTGCGCCCGCCCGGTGGCGGTGCGGCGGTTGCGCGGCATGGCCGCCGCCAGCAGGCCGAGCAGCCCGCCGCCGATCAGGATCGAGCGGTCCGCGGCGACGCTCGGGCCGCTCATGTTCGAGGCGTCCGCGACGTTCAGGTCGCCCATCACCGACAGGACGCTCGGCAGCGCGGCCACGCCCAGCGCGCACGCCAGTGCGCCGAGCGTCCACCACCAGCGCCCGGCGAACCTGCGCCGGTGCACCACCAGCGCGCCCAGCAGCGGCACGCCGACGAACGCGCCGTAGATGTTGTACGTGTAGGTGACGGAGATCAGCCCGGCGGAGGCGGCCAGCACGAACTCGGTGCGGCCCATCGCCGGCCGGATCAGCACCGCGAAGGCGAGCGCGATCAGCAGCAGGCCGATGAAGGTCGAGTCGAAGCCGTGGACCAGCAGGTCCAGGTAGTTGGTGGAGAACATGATCGCGCCGACGGTCGCGCAGACCGCCGCCGCCCGCCAGCCGCGCAGCCGCGGCCCGCCGATCCAGCGCGCCGCCCAGACCAGCACGGTGCAGAACAGCGCGTACGCCACCAGCAGGTACAGGAAGTACCGGTTCATGGTGTGGATCATGTCGCCGGGGTCGGCGGCGGAGTGGACCAGCCCGTCGATCCAGGCCAGCAGGAAGTGCGAGCCCTGCGGGTAGGTCACCTCGGACGGCGGGATCAGGTAGGACCTGGCGGCCTCCTGGTGGAGGAAGGCGAAGCCCCCGACCCCCTGGATGCCGGAGAAGAAGGAGAAGTGCGAGAGCCGGTCCTCCGCCGTGGCGAAGAAGGCGACCCGCTCCGCGGCCGACGCACCGGCGACCGGGTGGAACAGGTAGTGCCACATCCCGGCGAAGGTGCCCACCACCAGCAGGTCCGACCAGCGGAAGCGCAGCGGCAGCCGGGGGGCGCGCCGGGCGGCCCATGCGGCCGTGGTCAGCACGCTGAACAGCACACCGCTGGTGGCCGTCGGCGACAGGCCCCAGGGCCAGAGCGAGAAGGCCAGGCCGAAGGCCAGCACCGCGCCGACCAGGATCAGCCCGGCGACGAAGAGCCGGTCGAGCAGCACACCGCCGACCCTGATCACGGCGGCGACCGCGAGCAGCAGCAGCGGCAGCAGCACGACGCCCAGGTGCAGCGCGACCAGGCCGGCCGGCACCAGCCAGGACAGGGCGAGCCCGCCTGCCAGGACGAACGGGTTGCGCCGCGGCCGTCTGCTGTCGGCGGGCGGGGACGGCGGTCCCGATGGCACGGTTCTGTGCCCGGTCTCGCTGTCGGGTGAGCTCTGTATGGTCGACACGGTGCCGTGCCCCTCCGGTCAAGTCCCTGCCGCCCGTCTCCCCCCTACCGGGTCCGGACTTCCGCCACCGTCTGCGGGCAGGCTGCAAGCGCCCAGCATACCGAGGGCCCCATTGGTCCAGACCTCCCAGGGGCCCTGTGGGCCGCCTGCGAACCACCGGGCGCGCACACGGTCCGTCCGCCCCGGGAACGCCGGACGGTCGGCGGTGGAGCGGATCCCCTGGTCAGGCCTCGGAGCGGTCCGGCTGCCCGGCGGATCCGCCCCGGAAGACCCAGACCTTCAACAGGACGAACCGGGCGACCGTGGCCAGCCCGTTGGCGACGACCAGCCCGCCGGCCTCCACCGGCCGGGAGGCGTCCGGCACCACCCGGTCGAGCAGGGCGAGCACCCCGGAGCTGAGGCCGAGCCCGATCAGGAAGGCGACGGCGCCCTGCAGCTGGTGGCGGACCATCCCCTGCGAACCGACCACCCCGAAGGTGAAGCGCCGGTTGGCGGCCGTGTTCGCCACCGCGCTGACCGCCAGGGCGATCAGGTTGGCCGCCTGCGGGTCGGTGAACCGCCGCGCGACGACGAACAGCCCCAGGTAGAAGACGGTGCTGAGGACGCCGATGACCAGGAAGGACGGCAGCTGGCGGCGGGCCCCGGCGGCGGGCCCGACCGGCTCCTCGGTGAGCGTCACCGGCCCCGGCCCCGCTCGTCGTCGTCCTCGGCCGAGTCGTAGCCGACGAAGTAGGTCGGGCGGTTCTGCACCGCCGAGTAGATCCGGCCCACGTACTCCCCCAGCAGCCCGACGCAGATCAGCTGCACCCCGCCGAGGAAGAGCATCCCGATGAACAGCGAGGACCAGCCCGGCACCGTCGAGCCGAGCGCGTACGAGACGGTGGCGTGGATCCCCAGCGCGATGCAGACCACGAAGCTGACCAGGCCGAGGTAGGTGGCCAGCCGCAGCGGGGCGGCGGAGAAGTTGGTGATGCTGTCCAGCGCGAGCCGCACCATCTTGGACAGCGGGTAGTGGGTGCCGCCGGCGACCCGCTCCTCGCGGACGTAGACGACCTCGCCGCTGGGGAAGCCGAGCCACGGCACCAGCAGCCGGTAGACCGGCTGGTGCTCGGGCAGCTGCTTGAGGGCGTCCACGGCGGCCCGGCTGAGCAGCCGGAAGTCGCCGGCCTGGTTGGGCATCCGCTTGCCGACCAGCCGGCGCATCAGCCAGTAGTACGCGCCCGCGCTGCGGCGCTTGAAGGCGGTGTCGGTGCCGCGGTCCCCGCGCACGCCGTAGACCACGTCGAGGCCCTGTTCGCGGGCCAGGTCGAGCATCTCCGGGATCTTCTCCGGCGGGTCCTGGAGGTCGGCGTCGATGCTGACCACGTAGTCGCCGATGGCCCGGTGGATGCCCGCGGTGAGCGCGGCCTGGTGCCCGGAGTTGCGGGCGAAGCGGACGATGCGGAACTCCGACCAGTCCTGCCGGATCTTCTGCATCAGCACGGGGGTGGCGTCCCGGCTGCCGTCGTCCACGCCGACGACCTCGTAGTCGACCCCCAGCCCGTCCAGGATCGGGCGCAGTCGCTCGACGGTGAGCGGGAGCGCCTCCTGCTCGTTGTAGATCGGCATCACGACGGACAACAGCGGTGCCGTAGACATGCGATGGATCCCACTTTCCGCGACGGCGGGACTGGATGGTGAGCCGACCATAACAGTCGGCCATGAGCTGCCCGTGAGAGGAAGTGCGCCCAGGTGAGCGCGGGGTTAGACGCCGAAGGGGCCCCCCCCCCCCCCCCGGGGGGGGGGCCCGCGGGCCCGGCCGAGCGGGGCCGGCGGGCCGTGCCGCCCATAATTGTTGGTCTTGGTGGGGAGGGCGGCGGCGGC
>NZ_JBHYGR010000002.1:140392-166027 GCF_042738155.1 Kitasatospora sp. NPDC059088
GCCCCCCCAATACCTGGGGGCCTGTGGGGGCCGGTGTGTGGTGGGGCGCCCGGGTGGGGGGGGGTTTCGCCCCGGACGGCCCCCCCGCCCGGGGCGGGGGGGGGGGCCCTTCGGACGAGCCTGACGGGGCAGGCAGGTCAGAGCACCAATTACTTGATGATCTTGGTGACCTGGCCGGCGCCGACGGTGCGGCCACCCTCACGGATGGCGAACTTGAGGCCCTCCTCCATGGCGATCGGCTGGATCAGCGCGACGGTCATGGCGGTGTTGTCGCCCGGCATGACCATCTCGGTGCCCTCGGGGAGGGTCACGACGCCGGTCACGTCCGTGGTACGGAAGTAGAACTGCGGGCGGTAGTTGTTGAAGAACGGGGTGTGGCGGCCACCCTCGTCCTTCGACAGGATGTAGGACTGGGCCTCGAAGTCGGTGTGCGGCGTGACCGAACCCGGCTTGATGATGACCTGGCCGCGCTCGACGTCCTCGCGCTTGATGCCACGGAGCAGCAGACCGACGTTCTCACCGGCCTGGCCCTCGTCGAGCAGCTTGCGGAACATCTCGATGCCGGTGACCGTGGTGGTGGTCTTGGTCTCCTTGATGCCGATGATGTCGACAGTCTCGTTGACCTTGAGGATGCCACGCTCGATACGACCGGTGACGACGGTGCCACGACCGGTGATCGTGAAGACGTCCTCGATCGGCATCAGGAACGGCTGGTCCACGGCGCGGGCCGGGGTCGGGATGCTCTCGTCGACCGCGTGCATGAGGCCGAGGAGCTTCTGGCCCCACTCGGCGTCGCCCTCGAGGGCCTTCAGCGCGGAGACGCGGACGACCGGCAGGTCGTCGCCCGGGAACTCGTACTCGGAGAGCAGCTCGCGGACCTCGAGCTCGACGAGCTCCAGGATCTCCTCGTCGTCCACCATGTCGGCCTTGTTCAGGGCGACGACGATGTACGGGACGCCGACCTGGCGGGCCAGGAGGACGTGCTCCTTGGTCTGCGGCATCGGGCCGTCGGTGGCGGCGACCACCAGGATGGCGCCGTCCATCTGGGCGGCACCGGTGATCATGTTCTTGATGTAGTCCGCGTGACCCGGGCAGTCGACGTGGGCGTAGTGGCGCGCCTCGGTCTGGTACTCGACGTGCGCGATCGAGATGGTGATACCGCGCTGACGCTCCTCCGGGGCCTTGTCGATCTGGTCGAACGGCGTGAAGGGGTTGATCTCCGGGTACGCGTCGTGCAGCACCTTGGTGATGGCCGCGGTCAGCGTGGTCTTGCCGTGGTCGATGTGACCGATGGTGCCGATGTTGACGTGGGGCTTCGTCCGCTCGAACTTCGCCTTGGCCACTGAGTCCTCCTGAGGACAGTTCCTGTACGCCGTGCTGACGTCAGTTGGTCTTTGATACGGGCCCGGCCTGGGTGCCCGAAGCACCTCTCGCCGCCCCGTGGTTGGGGGCCGGAGGCCCTGGGAGGATCCGGACGGATCCTCCCAGGTCGCCTCCTAAGAGCCTAAGGGGTGTGAATCATCCCGAATATCGGGAGGTCACTCGCCCTTGGACTTGGCGATGATCTCCTCAGCCACGGCCTTGGGGACCTCGGCGTACGAGTCGAACTGCATCGAGTAGCTCGCGCGACCAGAGGTCTTGCTGCGCAGGTCACCGACGTAGCCGAACATCTCGGAGAGGGGCACCAGCGCCGAGACGACGCGGGCACCGTGACGCTCGTCCATGGACCGGATCTGGCCACGGCGAGAGTTGATGTCGCCGATCACGTCGCCCATGTAGTCCTCGGGCGTGGTGACCTCGACGGCCATCATCGGCTCGAGGAGGACCGGCTTGGCCTTCCTCGCGCCTTCCTTGAAGGCCATCGAACCGGCGATCTTGAACGCGAGCTCGGAGGAGTCGACGTCGTGCGACTGGCCGTCGAGCAGGCTCACGCGGACACCCTGGAGCGGGTAGCCGGCGAGGATGCCGAACTCCATGGCCTCCTGGCAACCGGCGTCGACCGACGGGATGTACTCCCGCGGGACGCGGCCACCGGTGACCTTGTTGACGAACTCGTAGCCCTCGGCCTGCTCGAGCGGCTCGATCGCGATCTGCACCTTGGCGAACTGACCGGAACCACCGGTCTGCTTCTTGTGGGTGTAGTCGATGCGCTCGACGGCCTGACGGATCGTCTCGCGGTACGCGACCTGCGGCTTGCCGACGTTGGCCTCGACCTTGAACTCACGCTTCATACGGTCGACCAGCACCTCGAGGTGCAGCTCGCCCATACCCGCGATGATGGTCTGGCCGGTCTCCTCGTCCGTGTTGACCTGGAAGGACGGGTCCTCCTCGGCGAGACGCTGGATGGCGACACCCAGCTTCTCCTGGTCACCCTTGGACTTGGGCTCGATCGCGACGCGGATGACCGGGGCCGGGAAGTCCATGGACTCCAGGATGACCGGGCTCTTCTCGTCGGACAGCGTCTCACCGGTGGTGGTCTGCTTGAGGCCCATGACGGCGACGATGTCGCCGGCGCCCACCGACTCGATCTCCTCACGCTTGTTCGCGTGCATGCGGTAGATCTTGCCGATGCGCTCCTTCTTGCCCTTGACGGCGTTCAGCACCGAGGTGCCGGACTCCAGGCGGCCGGAGTAGATCCGGACGAAGGTGAGCTTGCCCAGGTGCGGGTCGGACATGATCTTGAACGCCAGCGCGGCCAGCGGCTCGTCGTCCGAAGCCTTGCGGGAGATCTTGGTCTCCGGGTCGTTCGGCTTCGTGCCCTCGACGGACTCGATGTCCAGCGGGGACGGCAGGTACTTGACGACCGCGTCGAGCAGGGGCTGAACGCCCTTGTTCTTGAAGGCGGTACCGCAGAAGATCGGGGTGAAGTCCGAGTTCAGGGTGCCCTTGCGGATCGCGTCCTGCAGCAGCTCGACCGGGATCTCCTCGCCCTCCAGGGCGAGCTCCATGATCTCGTCGCTGACGTTGGAGACGGTGTCGATCAGCGTCTCGCGGTACTCGTCCGCCTGCTCCTGCAGCTCGGCCGGGATGTCGACGATGTCGTACATCTCGCCCTTGGCGGCCTCGGCCGACCAGATCAGCGCCTTCATGCGGACCAGGTCGACAACGCCCTGGAAGTCCGCCTCGGCACCGATCGGGAGCTGCATCACCAGCGGGGTGGCGCCGAGGCGCTCCACGATGGTGTCGACGCAGAAGAAGAAGTTCGCGCCCGTGCGGTCCAGCTTGTTGATGAAGCAGATGCGCGGGACGCCGTAGCGGTCAGCCTGCCGCCACACGGTCTCGGACTGGGGCTCGACACCGGCGACACCGTCGAACACCGTCACGGCACCGTCGAGGACGCGCAGCGAACGCTCCACCTCGACGGTGAAGTCGACGTGACCCGGGGTGTCGATGATGTTGATGGTGTGGTCGGCATCGTCGACGGTCCAGTGACAGGTCGTCGCGGCCGACGTGATCGTGATGCCGCGCTCCTGCTCCTGCTCCATCCAGTCCATGGTGGCAGCGCCATCGTGGACCTCACCGATCTTGTACGACACGCCGGTGTAGAACAGGATCCGCTCGGTGGTGGTGGTCTTGCCCGCGTCGATGTGCGCCATGATCCCGATGTTGCGGACCTTGGCGAGGTCAAGGGAGGTTGCAGCCATGGTGGCTCGTTCTCTCTCTGTCTAGTGACGGGGTACGGACTACCAGCGGTAGTGCGCGAAGGCCTTGTTGGACTCGGCCATCTTGTGGGTGTCCTCGCGACGCTTCACGGAAGCGCCCAGGCCGTTGCTGGCGTCGAGGATCTCGTTCATCAGGCGCTCGGTCATGGTCTTCTCGCGACGGGCGCGGGAGTAACCGACCATCCAGCGCAGCGCCAGGGTGCTGGCGCGGCCCGGACGGACCTCGACCGGAACCTGGTAGGTCGCGCCACCGACACGGCGGGACTTGACCTCGAGGGCCGGCTTGACGTTCTCCAGCGCACGCTTCAGCGCGACGACCGGGTCCGAGCCGGTCTTCTCACGGACGCCCTCGAGGGCGCCGTAGACGATCCGCTCGGCGGTGGAGCGCTTGCCGTGCAGCAGGATCTTGTTGACCAGCTGGGTGACGACAGGGGAGCCGTAGACCGGGTCGATGATGACCGGGCGCTTCGGGGCGGGGCCCTTACGAGGCATTCTTACTTCTCCTTCTTGGCGCCGTAGCGGCTGCGAGCCTGCTTGCGGTTCTTGACACCCTGGGTGTCGAGCGAACCGCGGATGATCTTGTAGCGGACACCAGGAAGGTCCTTCACACGACCACCGCGCACCAGCACGATGGAGTGCTCCTGCAGGTTGTGGCCCTCGCCCGGGATGTAAGCGGTGACCTCGATCCCGCTGGTGAGGCGCACACGGGCGACCTTACGAAGCGCCGAGTTCGGCTTCTTCGGGGTGGTCGTGTACACACGCGTGCAGACCCCACGGCGCTGCGGGGAGCCCTTCAGCGCGGGAGTCTTGTTCTTCTCGACCTTGTCCTGCCGGCCCTTTCGGACCAGCTGCTGGATCGTAGGCACCGTTTCTCCGTTTTCTGTGTGCCAAGGCTTGGTGGAACTAACCTGCGGTGTCTCCCTTGCACACAACCCCGTGGTCGACCCACGCGGTCGGGTGTGTTGGGCTTTTTCCGACACGGAATCCCATGGCTGATGTACAGCGACGGCGCTCTACGCGCGGCGCGCTTTGAGGCGCTCCGGCTCGGCGCGGCGACCGGTGTGCATGCACGCACAAGGACCCGGGGACACCCCAGGCACAAGGTCAGAGCGTACCTAGCGCATGGGGCTCGGTCAAAACAAATGCAACGCCGCAGGTCGCGGCCTTCGGCCGGGTGTCGCCCCGGTGTCCCGTACGCGACCGGCCGGTGTCGGGCCGCCCTCCACCCGCTCTACCACAGTCGGCGGGCACCCGCCAGCGGGGCAGCCGGGGCCGCCGGGGCGGCCTAGGCGACCTAGGAGGCGATGCCCAACATGATCACCAGCAGCCAGAAGGCGCCGCCCAGGTAGCCGAGCACCAGGCCCAGCACCGCCGCCCAGTCCCCGTCCATGTTGCGCTCGCGGATCTGCCGGCGGGCGAGGTGGCCGGTGATCACCGCAGGCACCACCGGCAGCGCCAGGAAGCCGGTCAGGCCGCACACCAGGGAGACCACCGCCAGCACGCTGGTGGGCCGGGCCTGCGGCACCGGCGGCGGCACCAGGAAGGTCGCCGGGACGGGCTGCGCGGCCTGCAACGGCGCCGCCATCGGCCCGGACGGCAGGTCGGCCACCAACGCGGCCAGCTCGCCGTAGGTCACCGCCCGTGCCGCCGCCTCGTGGCGCTGCCCGTACTCCTCGACGGACAGCCGCCCCTCGGCGAACCCGGCCTTCAACACGTCCACCGTCCGGTCCCGGTCGGCGTGGCTGGCCCGCATCACCGACTGCGGGGTCGGCGCGGCCTGCCAGCCGGCCGCATTCCGGCCGTACCGGTCGGTGGGGCGGGACTCGCCCCACGGTTGAACGGACATCCGCCACCTCCCGGGCGCCGCGGCACCCCCGCGCGCTCACTGGTCCTCATAGTGCAGGACGAACCGGGGAACTGAGTAGTTGCCGAATCGGACCGGCAGCTCCCGGAGACCGTCGCCGGGCGGCGCGCCTCACCCGTTCGGCGGACAGGCTCAGGGGATGCTCAAAGCGGGCGACAGCCCGTCGGGCCGGTGCCAGGCTGGCTCCGGAGCGCCCCGCCACCGCGCGTCCACCCACGACCAGAGACAGAAGGCCGCCATGCAGGCGTCAGAACCGTCGCCCTCCGAACCGACCGCCGCCGGCCGGCTCGGACCGGGCACCCCGTCCGCCGTCAGCATCCAGGGGCTGTGGAAGCACTTCGGCACCCAGGCCGCCGTCGCCGGGCTCAGCCTGGAGCTCCCGGCCGGGTCGTTCATCGGCCTGGTCGGGCCGAACGGCGCCGGCAAGACCACCACGCTGTCCATGGCCACCGGCCTGCTCCGGCCCGACCAGGGCACCGTGCTGGTGCACGGCACCGACGTCTGGGCCGACCCGGTCACGGTCAAGGCCCGGATCGGCATCCTGCCCGAGGGCCTGCGGATGTTCGAGCGGCTCAGCGGGCGCGAACTGCTCCAGTACACCGGCCGGCTGCGCGGCCTGCCCGGCGCCGAGGTGGACCGCCGCGCCGAGGAACTGCTGGCCGTCCTGGACCTCGGCCGGGACGCCGACAAGCTGGTCGCCGACTACTCCACCGGCATGCGCAAGAAGATCGGGCTGGCCGCCGCGCTGCTGCACAACCCCGACGTGCTGTTCCTGGACGAGCCCTTCGAGGGCGTCGACCCGGTCTCCGCCCAGACCATCCGCGGCGTGCTCAAGCGGTACGCGGCGGCCGGCTCCACCGTGGTCTTCTCCAGCCACGTGATGGAGCTGGTCGAGCAGCTCTGCGACTGGGTCGCCGTGGTCAACGCGGGCCGGGTGATCGCCCAGGGCCCGCTGGACGCCGTCCGCGGCGGACGCAGCCTGCACGCGGCCTTCCTGGAGCTGATCGGCGTCCGCGAGGACGACGGCCAGGCCCTCGGCTGGCTCGGCGGCGGACGCACCGGGGACACCCGGTGACCGCCGCCACCGCGCCCGTCACCGCCGTGCCCGACGACCGGACGGTGGTCCGCGGCCTGGTCGCGCTCAAGCTGCGGCTGCTGCGCAACGGGCTGCGCCGCAGCCGGGGCCGGGCGGCCGTGTACGTCCTCGGCGGCGTCCTCGGCCTGGGCTTCGCGGGCCTGATCGCCTTCGGCATGGCGATGCTCAACGGTCGCTACGAGGGCTCCGGCAACACCGGGGTGATGCTGGCCGGCGTGCTCACCCTGGGCTGGGCCGCGCTGCCGCTGTTCCTGTTCTCCAGCGACGAGAGCGCCGACCCGACCCGGCTCACCATGCTGCCGCTGCGGCCCGGCCCACTGCTGCGCGGTTCGCTGCTGGCCTCGCTGATCGGGCCCGGCCCGCTGATCAGCCTGGTGCTGGTGACCGGCGCGGTGCTGTCCGGCGCCACCGGCGGCGCCGCGGCCGCCACCGCGGTGGTCGCCGTGCCGCTCGCCCTGCTCTGCCTGGTCACGCTGTCCCGGGCGGTCGCGGCCGGGAACGCCCGGATGCTCTCCAGCCGGCGCGGCAAGGACTTCGCGATCTTCGGCGGGCTGGCCTTCGCCCTGCTCGTCCAGGGCGCCAACGTCGGCTCGCAGAGCATCTTCGGCCGGCAGCACGGCCAGGACATCGACCTCGGCCCGCTCAGGCCGATCGCCGCGGTGCTGCGCTGGATCCCGCCGGTCAGCGCCGTGGACGCCCCCCGCAGCGTCGGCGCGGGCGAGTACGGGGCGGCGCTGCTCCAGCTCGCCGCGGCCGGTGCGCTGCTCGTCCTGCTGCTGCGCTGGTGGCGGGGCAGCCTCCAGGAGCTGATGGTCACCGCCGACTCCTCCACCCTGGAGGTGGCCCGCGGGGTGCAGAGCGCCCGCGGCTGGCGCTTCCTGCCGGAGGGCCGCACCGGCGCGGTGATGCAGCGCCACCTGCGGTACGCCTGGCGCGAGCCGCGGGCCAAGGCCGCGCTGTTCACCAGCGTCGGGATGACGCTGGTGATCTGCCTGCTGTCGGTGGTGCAGGGCTGGTCGAGCGTCTACCTGCTGGCGATGACCGGGACCTTCCTCGGGCTGCAGATGCTCAACCTGTTCGGCATGGACGGCTCGGCGTTCTGGATGGTCGCCGCCACCCTGCGCACCCCGGCCGACGCCCGGGACGAGCTGCGCGGCCGGGCGTACGCGGTGCTGTCGTACGCCCTGCCGGTCACCGTGGTGCTCGGGCTGGTGCTGGCCGCCGTCACCGGCGACTGGAGCGGGCTGCCGTCCGCCCTCGGCCTCGCGCTGGCGGTGCTCGGCGGCGGCATCGCGCTCGGCTCGGTGTTCAGCGTGCTCGCGCCGTACACCATGCCCGCCGACAGCAACCCGATGCGCAACGCCGCCCCCGGGCAGGGCGGGCTGATCCTGCTCAACCAGTTCGGCTCGATGCTCGGCGTCGCGGTGCTCTCCCTGCCGGTCGGCGGCTACCTGCTCTGGGCGCTGCTCTCGGACGGGCCGAGCTGGCCGCTGCTGCTGCTCGGCCCGGCCTACGGCGCCCTGGTCGCCACCCTCGGCATCCGGCTGGCGGCCCCCCGGCTGCTGGAGCGTGTGCCGGAGATCATGGCCAAGGCCATCGAACGGTAGCTAGGTCGGCCCGGCCGCTCCGGCATCATGGGCCGGAGGGGCGGGGCCGTCGAGGAGAGCAGGGACACACCGTGGGCAAGCGCGCGCAGCAGGGCGACGGGAACGCCGGGCCGCTGCTGGAGCAGGCGGTGCGCTCGGTGCTCACCGCCCCCGACGAGGGGCTGGACCTCGCCCTGGACACCGGGGCCTCGCTGCTGGCCGCCTCGGCCGGGCAGTGGCCGGCGGTCAGCCGGTCGGTGCTCGGGTACGCGGACACCGCGGTGGGCCGCTGCTGGTCCGCCGGCTGGCGCCCGGCCGACCTGGTGCGGGTCGTACGGCGCGGGCTCAAGCCCGTCCACCTGGCCCTCGCGGTGGACCTGATCGCCGCCGAGGCCCGCCGCCGCCCCGCCGCCGCCCTGGACCGGCGCTGGCAGGAGCAGCTGCGCGAGCTGGAGGCCGAGGTCTGGTGGCCCGCCGACGAGCAGTACCTCGGCGCCTTCGCCCACCGCCACCGGCTGGACCGCTTCGCGCTCGCCACCGCCCTGTTGGAGCTGCTGCGCAGCTGGGGCCGGCTGCCCCCGATCGCCCCGGTCGGCCCCGCCCCCGGGCAGCAGGGGCCGGTGCGGCGCCCGGCCGGGCCGCAGCATCCCGGGTCGCCGGCCGGGGAGCCGCGGATGCTGGCCCGGATCCGGGCCCTGCTGGCCAAGGCCGAGTCCACCGAGTTCCCGGAGGAGGCCGAGGCGCTGACCGCCAAGGCCCAGCAGCTGATGGCCCAGCACAGCATCGACGACGCGCTGCTGGCCGCCGCCGGGGCCGACCGGAACACCCCGGCGGCGCTGCGGATCGGCGTGGACAACCCGTACGAGGGGCCCAAGACGATGCTGCTGGACGCGGTCGCGGCGGCCAACCGGTGCCGGGTGGTGTGGGCCAAGGAGTTCGGCTTCTGCACCGTGATCGGCTTCGACGGGGACCTGGACGGCGTCGAACTGCTCTACACCTCGCTGCTGGTGCAGGCCACCCACGCGCTCAACAAGGCCGGGTCCGGCAAGGACTCGCGCAGCAAGGCGTTCCGGCAGTCCTTCCTGGTGGCGTACGCGGCCCGGATCCGCGAGCGGCTGACCGCCGCCACCGAGCGGGCCACCAGCGCCGCCGCGGCCGGCCGCCACCTGCGCGAGGACGGCACCGAGGAGCAGCTGCTGCCCGACGAGCGGCTGCTGCCCGCGCTGGCCGCCCGCTCGGCGGCGGTGGACGACGAGGTCGGCCGGCTGTTCCCGAAGCTGGTCTCCCAGCGGGTCCGGGTCAGCGACGGCGAGGGCTGGGCGGCCGGGCGGGCCGCGGCCGACCGCGCCGCCCTGCACGGGCGGGGCGAGATCCACAACCGGCCGCCCGCCTGATAGAAACGACCCGCCACGAACGAAGGGGGATCCGACGTGACGGAGTCGACAGCGGAGTCCGGATACCGGGACCGGGTGCGCGGCGCGCTGCTCGGCGGCGCGATCGGCGACGCCCTGGGCTGGCCGGTGGAGTTCCAGCAGCTCCACCAGATCCGCGAGCGGTTCGGTCCGCAGGGCGTGACCGCGCTGCCGTCCGGGAGCGCCGGGTCGGTGGAGGTCACCGACGACACCCAGATGACGCTGTTCACCGCGGAGGGCCTGATCCGCGGCTTCGTCCGCGGCTGGTCCGGCGGCGGCGGCTCGGTGCCGGAGGCGGTGCACGGCGCGTACCGGCGCTGGCTGCGGACCCAGTACCAGGGCGCCCCGGACACCGAGCCGCAGCCGCGCCCGTACGACGGCTGGCTGCTCGGCCGGCCGTTCCTGTACGCGCGGCGGGCGCCGGGCAACGCCTGCCTGAGCGGGGTGTCCGAGCACCCGGTGTTCGAGGCGCCGGCCCCGATCGGGAGCCCGGGGCCGATCAACCCCGGCTCCAAGGGCTGCGGTTCGGTGATGCGCGCGGCGCCGTTCGGGCTGGCCCGGCTCGGGGCGGAGCAGTCCTTCGGGCTGGCCGTGCAGTGCGCCCAGCTCACCCACGGGCACCCGACCGGCTACCTCGCCGCGGGCGCCTTCGCGGCGCTGGTCGAGCGGTTGGCGGCCGGGACGGAGCCGTGGGCGGCGGTCGGCGAGACGGTGGAGCAGATCCGCGAGCTGCCGAAGTCCAAGGAGACCGTGCAGGCGCTGGCCCGGGCGGTCCGGCTGGCCCAGGAGGCCGAGCCCTCGGCGGACACCGTGGAGCGGGTCGGGCTCGGCTGGATCGCCGAGGAGTGCCTGGCCATCGCGGTGCACTCGCTGCTGGCGGCCACCCTCGACCCCGATCCGGTGCGCACCGCGCTGCTGCTGTCGGTGAACCACTCCGGGGACAGCGACTCCACCGGCGCGGTCTGCGGCAACCTGGTCGGGGCCGCGTACGGCGCCTCGGCGCTGCCCGCCGACTGGGTCGGGGCGGTCGAGGGGCGGGCCGAACTGCTGACGGTCGCGGACGACCTGCTGGTGCTGTTCGGCAGCCGCGACCCGGGCCACCCGGCGCTCGGCGGGCGCTACCCCGCCTGGTAGCCGGACGCTCCTCAGCTCGCCCCGGGGTCGGCGACCTGGCCGAGGAACAGCGGCCGCCCGGTGGCGGTGTCCCGGATCAGGAACAGGAACGGCCGGTCGATGTGCAGCTGGACGGGCCGGTCCGGGGCGGGCGCCGCCGCGACGCCGATCCCGACGCCGCTGCCGGCCGCCGCGACCGTCCCCTCCTCGTCGACCTGGACGGTGGCCTTCTGCACCACCGTGCTGACGGCGAGCGGCGGCTGGTCGGCGATGCCGCCGAGGTCGGCCCGGTCGAAGACCGAGTGGACGCCGAGCGAGCGCAGCGCGGGGCTCAGCTCGTTCGAGGTGTCGAAGTGGAAGCGCGGCAGCTGGAGGTCGACCGGCCGTTCGGCGAGGGCGCCGAGGATCCGGTCGAGCTGGGGCTGGTCCAGCCCCTTGGCGAAGGCGGCGAAACCGCCCTGCGCGGGGACGATCAGGTCCATCGCCAGACCGCCGCCCTGGTACGGGAGTTCCACGGCCTGCCAGGGCTCGCCGACGATCCCGCCGGAGCCGTCCGCGTACTTGAACTCACCGGCCTGGCTCATCGACGGGACGGCCGGGGCGGATCCGTCGAGCTTGTGGAACGGGCGGTCCGCGGTCTGCCCGGGCTTGAACGCCGAGGCCCACTTCGCCTTGAGGTAGAGCGCGTCGGTGAGGACCAGCCGGGTGTCGGCGTTGATCGTGTTCGGTGCGAAGAGGTCCTTGATCTGCCCCTCGGTGGCCTTCTCCACGGCGGAGTTGACGGCCTCGCGGGAGCCGTTCGGGTCCTTGCCGAAGTCGGTGGTGCGCACCCCGGCGTCGAAGGCGGTGGCGAGCGTGGCCAGGTAGTCGGGCTTCACCGCGAAGCCCTGCTGGGTCCAGACCTGGTCGCTGCGGCGCAGGGTGAGTCCGTCGGTGGCCGGGACGGGCCGGTCGAGGGCGCCGACGGCGAGGGCGTACTGCTTCGGGTCGAGGTCGGTGTGCAGGGCCTTGGCGAGTTCCTCGGCGGTGGCACCGCGCGCGCCGGGCAGCAGCATGGCGAGCACGGTGGACAGCCCGGACGGCGAGACCACCAGGTTCTGCCCGGCGGTGTCCGGCTTCGCGGTGAGGGTGTGCAGGAGGTCCAGGCCGAAGGCGTCGGTGGCCTTGGCGGTGGCGGCCACCGAGGCCTGGTCGACGGCAGGCCGGGTGGCCGGCGCGGAGGCCCGCTGCTCCCCGGTGGCGGCGGTGCCGGGGCCGGTGCTGCCGCAGCCGCTGACCAGCGGTGCGGCGAGCGCGGCGGCGAGGAGCAGTGCCGCGGGGCGGCGGGGCGGGCGACGACGGGTTCCGCTGCTGCTGTTCGTCATGGCCCTTCGACGCGGCACCCCTCCGCCCGGTTCCGGCTCAGTCCCAGAGCGCGCCGAACTCCAGCAGTTCGTCCCGGTGCTCGATCCGCTCGACCCACTCCGCGGGCCAGACCGCCTCGCCGTGGTGGGCGCCGGCGAAGGCACCGGTCAGGCAGGCGAGCGAGTCGGAGTCGCCGCTGGAGTAGGCGGCCCGGCGGACGGCGGCCACCGGGTCGTCGGGCAGCAGCAGGAAGCAGAGCAGGCCGGTGCCGAAGGCCTCCTCGGCGACCCAGCCCTCGCCGGTGGCCAGGCAGGGGTCGGCCTCGACGTCGGGGGCGGCGAGGGCGGCGTCCAGCTGGTCGAGGACCGTGAGGCAGTCGTCCCAGCCGCGGGCGATGACGGCCTGCGGGGAGGCGCCGTACCAGTGGTCGGCGAGGTCGCCGAGCCAGAACTCGTCGTAGCGCTCGCGGCCGGCCAGCGCGTACGCCCGCAGCACGGCGGGCAGTCCGGCGGGCGGGACGCCCTCGGCGAGCTTGCGCACGGCGTAGGCGGTGAGGTCGCTGGCGGCGAGCGCGGTCGGGTGGCCGTGGGTGAGCGCGGACTGGAGTTGGGCGGCGCCGGAGAGCTGCCGGGCGTCCAGGTCGCGGATCAGGCCGAGCGGGGCGACCCGCATGTTGGCGCCGCAGCCCTTGGAGCCCACGTCGCTGGCCTGCTGCCAGCGGTACTCGTCGTGGCTGAGCCGCTCGCAGGCGCGCAGGCAGGTCATGCCGGGGGCGCGGTTGTTCGACGGGGAGCGCCACCAGTCGACGAACTCCTCGCGGACCGGGCGCGCCAGCCGCAGCGGCGTCAGGGGCCCGCGGGCCAGAGCGGTGCGCAGGCCGCGGGCGAGGGCGAGCGTCATCTGGGTGTCGTCGGTGACCAACGCCTTCCGCGGCAGCGGGAGTCGCCGCCAGTCCGGGTGGTCGGCGGCGATCCGCTCGACGTCCTGGAACTCGGTCAGCCGGCCCATCGCGTCGCCGATCGCCAGCCCCAGCAGTGCCCCCGTCGCCTTGCCCACGGCCTTCTCCCCCGCTTCCCGTCACACGTCGACCAACAGCTCCTTGAGCCCGCGGATCACGTAGCCGGGGTTCCACTCGGGCTCGCGGACCAGCCGCAGGCCCGGGGCCCGGCGCAGCAGCGTGCCGTAGGACTCGGTGAGCTCCAGTCTGGCAAGGGGGGCGCCCAGACAGAAATGGATTCCGGCGCCGAAGGTGACGTGCGGGTTGTCGGTGCGGCCGAGGTCGAGGCGGTCGGGGTCGGCGAAGCGCTCCGGGTCGCGGTTGGCGGAGCCGAAGAGCAGGGCGATCTCGGCGCCGCGCGGCACGGTGACCCCGCGGACCTCGATGTCCTCCAGCACCCAGCGCTCGAACATCTGCAGCGGGGTGTCCCAGCGCATCAGTTCCTCGACGGCGGTGGGCAGCAGGGCGTCCACCGAGCCGCGCAGCCGGGCGAGTTCGCCGGGGTGGCGGAACAGCGCCCACCAGCCGTTGCCGGTGGTGTTGACGGTCGCCTCGTGGCCGGCGTTGAGCAGCAGCACGCAGGTGGAGACCATCTCCTGCTCGCTGAGCGCGTCGGAGCCCTCCTGGGCCTGGATCAGCGCGCTGATCAGGTCGGTGCCCGGGTTCCCCCGGCGCTCGCGGATCAGGGCGCGCAGGTAGTCGGAGAACTCGGTGCTGGCGGTGACGGCCCGGCGGGCGGCCTCCTCGCTCGGGTTGAGCTCGAACATCCCGGTGATGTCGGCGGACCAGGGGCGCAGCAGGTGCCGGTCGCCCTCCGGCACGCCGAGCATCTCGGCGATCACGGCGACCGGCAGCGGCTCGGCGACGGCGGAGATCAGGTCGCCGCCGCCGGCCGCGAGCAGGTCGTCGACGAGTTCCCCGGCCAGCCGCCGGACGGTCGGCCGCAGCCCTTCGACCATGCGCGGGGTGAAGGCCTTGGAGACCAGCCGGCGGATCCGGGTGTGGTCGGGGGCCTCCAGGTCGAGCAGCCCGTGGTCGTTGAGGGTGTGGAAGGGCTCGTGCGCCGGGTCGGGTTCGGGGCGGCCGAACTCCTGGTGGCTGAACCGGTGGGTGTAGGTGCGGCCGAGCCGCCGGTCGCGCAGCAGGGCGCTGACGTCCTCGTGGCGGGAGACCAGCCACTGGTTCGTCGGCTCGTGGTACGTCACCGGCGCGTGCTCGCGCAGTTCGGCGTACGCGTCGTACGGGTGGGCCACGAACTCCGCCGACCAGGGGTCGAACTTCGCCGTCGTCGTCATCGCTCGATCACTCCAGGCCGTGAGGGGAAGCCGGGAAGATCATCGTATGCGTGCGGTACGTCCGTAAAGGGTCCTTACGCCCCCTCCAGCACCAGCCGGCGCACCAGCCTCGGCAGCGCCCGGGAGATCGGCTCCCGGATCACCTCGGCCGCGGCCGCGTCGTACGGGGTCTCCTCGGCGTTCACGATGATCAGCTTCGCGCCGCTCCGCACCGCGTTGTACGGCAGCCCGGCGACCGGGAACACCTGGAGGCTGGTGCCGACCGCGACGAAGACCTCGCAGGCCCGGGCGACGGAGTCGGCCTGACCGAGCACCTCCTGGTCCAGGTTCTCGCCGAACATCACGATCCGCGGCTTGAGGATGCCGCCGCACTCCCGGCAGGCCGGGTCCGGCTCCCCCGCCTCGACCCGGGCCAGCGCCTGCGCCATCGACCCGACCACCCGGCAGCTCAGGCACTGGGTCTCCCGGACGTTGCCGTGCAGTTCGAGCACCTTGCGGGCGGTCAGGCCGGCCCGCTGGTGCAGCCCGTCGATGTTCTGGGTGAGCACCCGCAGCGGCAGCCCGGAGCGCTCCAGGTCGACCAGCGCCCGGTGCCCGGCGTTCGGCTCGGCGGCCAGCCCGGCCGTCTCCAGCCGCATCCGCCAGGCCCGCGCGCGCACCTTCGTGTCGTCCCGGTACGGGCCGATGGTGACCAGTTCCTCGGCCGACGGGTCCTTGCGCCACAGCCCCTGCGGGCCGCGGTAGTCGGGGATGCCGGAGTCGGTCGAGATGCCCGCGCCGGTGAGCACGGCGATCAGGGGGCGCTTCGCGTTCATGCCCCGGACGGTACGGGCGGCCGGGCGCGGCGGCCACCGAAAATCCGGATGCGCCCCGTCAACTCCCGCCGCACACTGGGCCGGTCACCCACCGTTGCCGTGAAGGAGCCCCGTGCAGGGAGCAGTCAGCGTCTCGCCCGCCCAGATCCCCGAGCTGTTGCTCGGCCTGGCCACCGTCCGCCCGGTGTTCCTCTGGGGCGCCCCCGGGATCGGGAAGTCCTCCCTGGTCAGGGCGTTCGCCGAGTCGCTCGGTCTGGAGTGCGTGAGCCTGGTCGGCACCCAGCTCGCCCCGGAGGACCTGATCGGCGTCCCGCAGCTCACCCCCGAGGGCCGCTCCCGGTTCTGCCCGCCCGAGCAGATCGCCCGCGACGAGCCGTACTGCCTGTTCCTGGACGAGCTCAACGCGGCCTCGCCGGACGTCCAGAAGGCCTTCTACTCGCTGATCCTGGACCGCCGGATCGGCTCCTACGAGCTGCCGCCCGGCTCCATCGTGATCGGCGCCGGGAACCGCGCCACCGACGGAGCGCTCGCCCGCCCGATGGCCTCCGCGCTGGTCAACCGCATGGTCCACGTCCACCTGCGGGCCAGCGCCGAGGACTGGCTGCGCTGGGCGGCCGGCGCCGGGATCCACCCCTGGATCCTCGACCACCTCACCGACCGGCCGGACCACCTGTGGTCCGCCCCGCCCAAGGCCGAGGAGCCGTTCTCCACCCCGCGCGCCTGGCACATGCTCTCCGACGCGCTGAACTCCTTCGGCCCCACCCTGGACGAGGAGACCCTCAAGGTGGTCACGTACGGGCTGCTCACCCCGCAGCACGCGATCGCCTTCTGCGGCTACGCGAAGATCGTCCGCAACTCCTACGGCCTGGAGGCGATCCTCAAGGGCGACGCCCGCTGGCCGCACCGGCTGGAGGACCGCGACCTGCTCTACTACCTGGCCGACGCCTTCCGCGGCCGGCTGGTCAAGGAACTGCCCGCCAGCAAGGAGCACGCCTCCGGGGCGCAGCGGCAGACCGCCTTCCGGGCCAAGTCGCTGCTGGTGCAGCTGGCCGAGATCTCGGTGGAGGTCGCCCAGACGGTGATCGCGGACGGCGCGGACGGCAACCCGGTGCTGCCCTCCTGGTTCCTGATCGAGGCCGCCCGGGACATGCCCCGACTGGTCGAGGCCCGCCGGTGAAGCGGCCGGCCAAGGCCGCCGCGAAGAAGCCCGACCCGGGCACCGTGGCCTTCGAGGAGGGCGTCCGGCTGCTGCGCGGCAACCCGGCCCTCGCCGCCCTGCGGGCCGACGTCTGCCGCTCCGAGGAGTGCACCACGGCCCCGCCCGACGGCTGGGCGGTGGCCGACTCCGACGGCACCCTGCACGTCAACCCGCGCCGCCGGGCCGAACCCGAGGAGTGGGCCTGGGTGCTGGCGCACGGCCTGCTGCACCTCGGCTTCGGCCACCTCCCGGGCGACCGCGGCACCCGCACCCAGCCCGACCCGTACCAGGTCGCCGCCCGCTGCGCCGTGGTCAACCGCTTCCTCGCCACCTTCCCGGTCGGCCGCGCCCCGGTCACCCTCCCGCAGGAGTACCCGGGCGGGGACGAGGAGGAGCTGGCCGAGCGCTGGCGCCGCGACGGCCTGCCCCTGCCCGGCACCGCCGGGACGGCCGGCACCGCCGACTGCGACCAGCTGCTGGTCGAGTGGCGCGGGCACGGCCGGGCCCGCGAGGACTGGCCGGCGGCCTTCGCGGCCGCCCTCACCCGCACCATGTCCGCCGCGATGGACCGGGCCGGCGGCCGGATCGACGCCGAGACCGGCGAGCGCCTGCCCGAACGGCCCTGGAACCGGGCGCTCAACTGGTTCGTCTCCTCGTACCCGCTGCTCGGCGGCATCGCGGCCGGCCTCACCGTCGTCGCCGACGCCGAACTCGCCCGGGCGCACGGCATCGCCGTCGCCGCCGTCAACGCCGAGGCCGCCGAGATCTACGTGAACCCGCTGCGCCACCACTCCGACGAGGAGTGGCGGTTCATCCTCGGCCACGAGATCCTGCACGCCGCCCTGCGGCACGGCGAGCGCCGCGGCGGGCGGGACCCGTTCCTGTTCAACGTCGCCGCCGACTACGTCATCAACGGCTGGCTGCTGGAGATGAACGTCGGCGAGATGCCCGACGGGCTGCTGCACGACCCGCAGGTGAAGGGCCTGTCGGCCGAGGAGGTGTACGACCGGATCGCCCGCGACCAGCGCCGGATCCGCCGGCTCGCCACCCTCGCCGGGAAGAACCGCCCGGACATCCTCGGCGAGCCGCTGGGGCCGCCGCGGGACTACGTCGACCTGGACGACTTCTACCGGCGCGGCCTCCAGCAGGGCTTCGAGCTGCACGGCCGTGAACGCGGGCTGCTCCCGGCCGGGTTGGTCGAGGAGATCCGCGCGCTCGCCCACCCGCCGCTCCCCTGGGACGCGCGACTGGCGCGCTGGTTCGACGAGTTCGTGCCGCGCCCGGAGCCGGTGCGCAGCTACTCCCGCCCGGCCCGCCGGCAGTCCGCCACCCCGGACATCCCCCGGGCCGGCCGCTACCACCCCGAGGAGGAGGTGCCGCGCTGCACCTTCGGGGTGGTCCTGGACACCTCCGGCTCGATGGACCGGACACTGCTCGGCAAGGCCCTCGGCGCGATCGCCTCCTACGCCGCCGCCCGGGACGTCCCGGCCGCCCGGGTGGTGCACTGCGACGCCGCCCCGCACGACGCCGGGTACCTCCCGGTCGAGGAGATCGCCGGGCGGCTGCGGGTGCACGGGCGCGGCGGCACCGTCCTCCAGCCGGGCATCGACCTGCTGGAGCGGGCCGAGGACTTCCCGCCCGGGGCGCCGGTCCTGGTGATCACCGACGGCATGTGCGACGTGCTGCGGCTGCGCCGGGAGCACGCCTTCCTCGTCCCGCGCGGAGCCGGACTGCCGTTCACCCCGCGCGGACCGGTCTTCCGCATGAGCTGACGAGCCGACGAGCCGACGGGCCGACGGGCCGACGGGCCGACGCGCCACCGGACGGTCAGGCCAGCGCCAGGGCGGGAGCGGTACCGGTCCGCACCAGCGGGGACAGCGCCACCAGGTAGCAGGCGGCGGCCAGCGGGATGAAGGCCAGGTCGGCCGCCGAGGCGACGGTGCCGACCAGCATCAGCACCGGGCTCCACCAGCGCAGCGTCCGGGCCGCGCCGACCGAGGCGGCGACCAGCAGGGCCAGCAGGCCGACGTAGAACAGCAGCGGGCCGACCTGGTAGACGGCGGGGAGCACCCCGGGGACGGACTGCACCCGGTCGAACAGCCTCGACTGCTCGGCCTTGTCCGCCGCGGCCAGGCCGACGCACAGGTCGATCCCGATCTGCGCCAGCGAGGCCGCCAGGCCCGCGAACGCCGTCCCCAGCGCGGCGTTCGCGGCCAGCCGCCCGGCGGTGGTGCCGCGCGGGGCGAGCAGTCGGCGCAGCGCGAGGAAGACCGGGGCGAACAGCAGCAGCCCGGCGAACATCGCGGTGTGGCCGAGCGTCCAGCCGAGGCCCGGCTCGCGGGAGCCGGGCACCAGGCGGATGCCGCCGTACAGGGCCATCAGGGCGGGGGCGCCGACGGCGGCGTAGGCGGTGAGGCGGGTGTTCCGGATGGCGTTCATCTGACGATCTCCTGCGGTGTCCGTGGTCCGTTCCGACACCGCAGAGCCTCCCGGCCCGACCCCTCGTCGCGGATCGCCCGTACCGGCGAAACCGGCCCCTCCCCCGCAAGGGGGAGTCCCCTCAGGACTCCCCCGCCACCACCGCCCCGGCCTCGTACGCGAACACCACCGCGTGCACCCGGTCGCGCAGTCCGAGCTTGCTCAGCACATTGCTGACGTGGGTCTTCACGGTGTGCTCGCTGACCACCAACTCGGCCGCGATCTCCGCGTTGGACAGCCCACGCGCGATCAGCTGCAGCGTCTCCTGCTCGCGCAGGGTCAGCTGCTCCAGCAGCTTGGACGGCGGCCGCACCGCCCGCTCCCGGCCGCCCGGGCGGCGGGCCGCGAACTCGCCGATCAGCCGCTTGGTCACCGAGGGCGCGAGCAGCGCCTCGCCCGAGGCCACCATGCGCACCCCGTGCGCCAGGTCGTCCCGGCGGACGTCCTTCAACAGGAAGCCGCTGGCGCCCGCGTACAGCGCGTCGAAGACGTAGTCGTCGATGTCGAAGGTGGTCAGCATGATCACCTTGGTGGCCGGGAACTCCTCGCACACCCGGCGGGCCGCCTCCAGGCCGTCCATCACCGGCATCCGGACGTCCAGCAGCAGCACGTCCGGGTTGTGCGCGCGCACCGCCTCGACCGCCTCGGCGCCGTCGCAGGCCTCGGCGACCACCTCGATGTCCGGCTGGGCGTCCAGGATCATCCCGAACCCGGCCCGCACCAGCTCCTGGTCGTCCGCGACCACCACCCGTATCGGCGTCATCCGCCCACCCTCTCCACCACGCCCGTCGGCCCCAGCGGCAGCCGGACACTCACCAGGAAACCCCTGCCCTCCGGCCCCGGACCGGCCTCGGCCCGGCCGCCGCAGGCCGCGGCCCGCTCGCGGATGCCGACCAGCCCGCGCCCGCCGGACCAGCCGGCCACCGTACGGTCGGCGGACGGCGGCATCCCGCGACCGTTGTCGGAGACCACCACCTCCAGCACCCCGTCGGCCCGGCCCACCCGGATCGCCACCCGGTCCGCCCCGGAGTGCTTGACCGTGTTGGTCAGCGCCTCCTGCACGATCCGGTACGCGGCCGCCTCCACGTCGGCGGGCAACCCGCCCAGCCCGTCCGCGAGTTCGAGGTCCACCCGCAGGCCCGTCCCGCGCACCCGCTCGGCCACGTCGGCGAGTTCGGCCAGCCGGGGCTGCGGCGCCAGCTCCCGCTCCGCCTCCGGGTCCTTCAACACGCCGAGCACCCGCCGCAGTTGCACCATCGCGTCGCGGCCCGCGTCGGCGATGGTGTCGAAGGCGCGGATCGCCCGGTCCGGGTTGTCGCGCACCACCAGCGGCCCGGCCTCGGCCTGGATGACCATCAACGACACCGCGTGCGCCAGGATGTCGTGCATCTCCCGGGCGATCCGGGCCCGCTCCTCGGCGACCGCCCGGGCCGCCTCGCTGGCCGCCCGCACCCCCGCCTCCCGCGCCCGCTCGGCCTGCATCCGGGCCAGCTCCCGCTGGGTGCGCACCAGGGCGCCGAAGACGAAGGAACCGCCCGAGGTCAGCACGCTGAACAGCGCGCCGTTCGGCGAATGGGTGCCGATCACATTGGCGACCACCACGACCGCCAGCACCGGCCAGCGCTGCCGGTCGGGGAAGCGCTCCGCGATGGTGTACATCCCGATCACCGCGTACAGCGGTACCTGCGGGTTCGCCGAGTGCGCCACCACCGACAGCGCCAGCGAGGGCACGGCGCCCGCGATCAGGCCCAGCAGCGAGACCTTGCGCCGCCAGGGCAGGAACAGCGCGGTGGACACCGCCAGCGGGTACACCCACCAGGGCCAGTCGGTGTCGTCGTTGTAGACCGACCAGACCGACACCGCCGCCGAGCAGACCGCCAGGAAGGTGTCCAGCACGTACGGGCTCAGCCCGGCCGTCCGGCTCCGCCCACGCGCCGCGCGCTCCACCGTCGTACCTCCCCCGTACCCGGGGACCCCGTCCCCGCGGAGAAGATCATGCCCTACCGGCAGAACCACTGGCACCGCCCGGCCGGGAGCCTCCCGATCGGACACCGCCCGGTCAGACACCGCTGACCGTCACACCGCCGGTCTCCGCCCGCGCCGTGATGCTGTGCGCCGCGCCCGGCCGCGAGGGGACGCCGACGTCCGCCCCGCCCGACCCCGCCTGCGCGTCCACCGCGTACGCCTCCCCGGACGGCACCCGCAGCCGCACCCCGCCGTTGCCGACCCGGGCCTCCAGCGCCGACGGCGCCGCCGCGAAGTCGGCCCGCACGCCGCCGTTGGTCGCGCTCAGGCGCGCCGTCGGGGAGGTCAGCCCGGTGGCCTCGACCCCGCCGTTCTCCACCGCGGCCTCCACCTCGGCGGACAGCCCCGTCAACCGCACCCCGCCGTTCTCCTCCTTGATCCGCACCTTGGTGCCGGCCGGCACCTGCACCTCGTACCCGACCCCGCAGGAGTCGCAGGAGTACCCCAGCCGCAGCACGCCGTCCTTCACCTCGTGGGTGCTCTTCGGCGCGGACCCCCGGTAGCTCTGCTTCTCGACGACGTGCACCGAGTCACCGGTGCCGGTCACCACGACCCCGCCGTTCTCCCCCTCGACCACCAGCTCCCCGACCGGCTCGGCCACCCCGTACGCCACCGTCCGGTGCTCGTCCGACTCCAGGAACGGCAGGCACCCCTGCATCCCCAGCACCACCGCCGCCGTGATCGCCACCGCGCCCAGCACCCGCTTCATGTCCGGCCCCCTTCGCAAAGCCCCGCCGTCCCGACACCGAGAACCCTCCCGCGACCGGCCCCCTCGGCACCTCCCTCCGCGGAGCGGTTCCCGGCCCTCCCCCGTGCGGGGGATGGCGGGCAATTCACGGATTCACCGGCGCGGCCGCCGCTTCGCCGGTAGCTTGTTTGCCCGCGCTCAACCTCCCGGAGCCGCACCACGCCCAGGCACTGACGACGAGGGCTGATCAGGCAATGGCCAACACCCCGCCCGGCGGACCGGGTCCCGCGACCGGGCACGGCCTGGACGACCGCGTGCCCTTCCTGGCCCGGCTCGACCACGCCGACCGCACCGCCCTGCTCGCCCTCGGCCACCGGCTCGACTACCCCGCCCGCTCCACCGCACTGCGCGAGGGCGAACCCTCCGACCACGTCCTGCTCGTCCTGCACGGCTGGCTCAAGGTGACCGCCCTCGCCGAGAACGGCTACGAGGCCCTGCTCGCCCTGCGCGGGCCGGGCGACATCGTCGGCGAGTCCGCCGCCCTCAGCGGCCGGCCCCGGGCCGCCACCGTCACCGCACTGGAGCAGGTCTCCGCCACCGCCGTCGACCGGGCCGCCTTCACCACCTACCTGCAGAACACCCCCGCCGCCGCGATGCAGCTCCTGGCGCTCTCCACCGACCGGCTGCGCGCCGCCGACCGGCACCGGCTCAAGTTCGCCTCGCTCAGCGTCAGCGAACGCCTCGCCGACCTCCTGCTGGAACTCGCCCGCACCCACGGCCGCCGCACCGCCGAGGGCATCGTCGTCTCCGTCCCGCTCAGCCAACAGGAACTCGCCGGCTCCGTCGGCGCCTCCCGCGAGGCCGTCGCCCGCCTGCTCAAGTCCCTGCGGGACCGCGGCATCGTCGTCACCAGCCGCCGCTCCCTGGTCGTCGCGCGCCCCGACCTGCTCCGGAGGCCCGGCCAACTCCGCTGATCCGCACAGCAGTTCTGTGCACACCGTCACAGAGCGAGTACCTCAACGGCGCTCACGCCGACCTGCCCGGCACGGGCAGGCTGAGGCCGACGACGAATCGAGAGGCGACCATGACCGATCCGGTGAACCACACCATCCTGCTGCTGGACATCGAACAGTTCGGCCGACGGGACGACGTCGAGCAGGCCTTCATGCGCCGCATGCTCTACTCCGTCCTGCACGAGACGCTGCGCAGCGCCGGGGTCGAACCCGCCGAACAGCGCCTGGAGGACCGTGGCGACTCGGTGATGGCCCTGATCAACGCCACCGTCCCCAAGGCCCGGCTGCTGCACGCGCTGATCAACGAGACCCCCACCCTGCTGCACGCCAACAACCGCCTCGCGGCCGCCGGCGCCCGGGTACGGCTGCGGATCGTGCTCGCCTCCGGCGAGGTCGCCGTCCAGGAACTCGGCGGAGCCCTCGGCGGCGCCGTCGGCTGGGACCTCAACCAGGCCTTCCGGCTGCTCGACTCGACCCCGCTCCGGGAGGCCCTCCGGCACCGCGAGGGGCCCTGCGCCCTCGCCGTGTCCGACGCGCTCTACCAGGGCATCGTCCGGCACGGCCACGGCGGCCTGGCGCCGGAGGCGTTCCACCGGGTCACCGTCCAGGGCAAGGAGGGCGAGTTCCCGGCCTGGCTGCACGGCGCACCCGCCCCCGACGCCCCGGAACCCGCCCCGGCGAGCACCCCGACCACCACCCGGGCCCTGGCAGCGGCCCCGCCCCCGGCACCGGCGGCCGCCCAGGGCGCCGCCACCTTCCAGTTCCTCGGCGGCACCCCCACCTTCGGCGGCAACCTCATCGGCGGCGACCAGCACGTCGTCTCCGGCGGCCAGGTCCACGGCGACGTCAACACCGGCAACACCGTCGGCGGCGACCGATGACCACCACCGCCGAGCCGGAGGCCGCGGACCAGGAGGACGGCCTCCAGGAAGCCCCGCCCGAGGACCCGCAGAACGCCGTGGAGGCCGTCCAGGAACTCCTGGAGCACGTCCCGGACTCCTTCGCCGGCCGCACCTACCTCTTCGCCGGCGGCACCCCCGGCTTCGGCGGCGACCTCATCGGCGGCGACCGGCACACCGTCTCCGGCGGCCAGGTCCACGGCGACGTCGTCACCGGCCACAAGACCACGATCTACCAGGTCGGCGGGGCCGCACTGCACGCCTCCGGGCTGGTCCCGACCGATGAACTCATCGCCCTGGCCGAGGTCTTCCGGCCCGGACCGGCCTTCGACCAGGCTCTCGTGCACCTCCGCGAGCAACGGGTCCTGGTCCTCACCGGCCGGGCGGACACCGGCCGCCGCGCCGCCGCACTGATGCTGCTGCGTGAGCTGGGCATCGACCGGATTCGAAACCTGGACCCGGATGTCAGTCCCACCGCCCTGCTCAACGGCGTCGAACGGGCCGAGGGGTACGTGCTCACCGACTACACGGCCTCCCGCACCCGCCCACTGCTCCGATCCGACCTCCACCGCCTGCGCGAGGCACTCGCCAAGCAGGACGGCTACCTGGTCATCACCACCACCCCCTCCCCCACGCTCCGCGAACTCCCCACGGTCGGCTGGTCACCGCCCGACCCGGGGCTCGTCCTCGGTGCCCATCTGCGGGCACTGCGGGACGACGGCGTCCCCTTCGAGCAGCTGCTCGCCCTGGACCCCGTCGAGGGGTTCCTGGCCAAGTACCCGCCGATCCGGGAGATCGCCGAGTTCGCCGTCAGGCTGGCCGCCTACTCCCCGTCGACCGGCAGGCCCTCCGACCTCGCCGACTTCGGTCGGGGCGCGGTCCAGGAGAAGGTCGGCCGCTGGTTCGGGGACGACGGACTCCCCCTCCACGACAAGGCCTTCCTGATCTCCCTGGCCGTCTTCGACCACGCCCCCTACACCCTCGCCGCCGAGTGCGCCGACAAGCTGTTCCGCCGCCTGGAGACCATCCGCACCCCCGGCCGCCCGGACGGCATCCCGCCGTTCGGCAGCTCGGTCGAGGACCGGATGGCCCTCGCCCGGGCCGAGCTCACCGAGGAGTCCGAGCAGACCCCCTGGGGCCCGGTCCCCCAGCGGATGGCCTCCTTCCTGGACCCCCGTACCTCCCCCACCCTGCTGCGCGAGGTCTGGACGAGCCACCCCTCCGCCCGCCCCGCGATCACCGGCTGGCTGAACGCCCTGGCCACCGACTCCCGCGCCCTGGTCCGCACCCGGGTGGCCTCCACCACCGCCCTGCTGGCCTCCGTCGACCTCTCCGCCGCCATGAGCGGGCTGCTCGGTCCCTGGTCCGGCGCCAAGGACTTCCGGCTCTGCCTCCAGGCCGCCAACAGCCTCGCCCTCGCCTACCACGCGGGCACCGCGGCCGTGCCCCGCATCCTGCGCGGCTGGGCCGGCGACGACAACGCCCGCCGCCGCTGGACGGCCATCCGCTGCTACGCCCTGCTCGGCCCGCTGCTGCCGACCCAGGCCCTGGAGGCCTTCGCCCTGGCCGCCGAGCGGCTGACCGCCGGCGAGCTCGACCAGCTGACCGCCGGGTTCCGGCCCGGCGCGCGGCCGTCGGAGCAGCCCGACCGCCACCAGGCGCTCGGGCTGCTCGAAGCGGCCGAGCTGATGCTGCTCTCCGCCGAGGCCGAGCTGACCCTGCGCACCCTGGTCCGCTGGCTCTCCGGCCCGGCCGCCCTGCGCCAGCTGGCCCTGGCCGCCTTCCTGACCGCCGCGCAGCGCACCGAGGACACCGCCGTGGGCCGGCCGCTGCTGCTCGACTGGTACGCCCGGAGCCCGCGACCCGAGCCGGGAGGTGTGCGCAGCGTCACCGTGCTGCCCGCGCCCGAGGAGCCCGCGCCGGTCCGAGCGCTGCTGGTCGCCCTGTGGCGCACGGCCCTGGAGGACCCGCACTACCGCGACGCCGCCCTGGGGGTGCTGCGCGGCTGGGGGGGGGGGGGGGGGCCCCCCCCCCCCCCCCCCCCCCCCCCCCCCCCCAAAAAAACACCACCCCCCCCCCCCCCCCCCCCCCCACAACACCCCCCCCCCCCCCCCCCCCCCCCCCCCCCCCCCCCCCCCCCCACACACCGC
>NZ_JBHYGR010000002.1:166037-182820 GCF_042738155.1 Kitasatospora sp. NPDC059088
CGGGCTCCCCGCGTGGGGGGCCCGGGGGGGGGCCCCGGGGGGGGCGCCCCCCGCGCCCCCCCCCGCGCGGCGGGGGGGGGCGGGGGGGGGGGGGGCCGGCCCCCCCCCCCCCCCCGGCACCACCGCCCGGCTCACCGAACTCTTCGACGACCTGGCCGTCACCGAGCGCGACCGCCGGCGGCTCGACCACCTGGTCCGCACCGTACGCGCCGACGGCCCGGCGACCGCGGCGCTGCCCGGCAACTGACACAGCACCGTCCGACCCGTCCCGATCCTGGAGCACCCGCGCATGTCGGCACGACACCGCCCCGACCTCCCCCACGGAGACCTGACCGACCCGGTCCTGACGGTCCACCCGCTGGGCCGCGCGCTCGGCCTGCCCAAGCGCCCGGCCGCCCGGGCCGACTCCGCCCTCGTCCTGACCACCCCGTCCGGGGAGCACCAGGTCTACCTGCCCCCGCACCGCCCGGGGTTCAGCGACCTGGTGGGCCGCAACTACCAGGCCGCGTACGAGGTCGACCTCGGCCTGCACCACCTGCGGGCCGAGGAGCGGCTGCCCGGCCGGGACGACGTCGGGGCCTTCGAGGCCGTGGTGGAGATCGACTGGCAGGTGTCGGCCGCGGAGCTGGTCGTGGCGAGCCGGATCCGCGACGTCCCCGCGCTGCTGGTCCCGCGGATCCGGCAGCGGATGCGGGCGGTCACCCGCCACCTCTCCACCGACCGGAGCGGCGAGGCCGAGTCCGCCGTCCAGGAGGAGCTGGACGGCTTCCCGGTCGCCGAGGCCGAGGGCCTGCGGGTGCGCTGCACCGTCCAGTTGGACATCGACCAGGCCGCCCGCGAGCAGAAGGAGCGGCTGCGCGGCTACCACTTCGACACCCAGGCCCACCCGCACGCCCTCCGGCAGGTCCAGGAGTCCAACGAGGTCCTCGCCGCGAAGGCGAAGTTCTACCAGTACCACCTGGAGCAGGGCGGGGTGACCGCCTGGGCCCTCCAGGTGGCCGCTCACCCCGAGGACCTGAAAGCGGCCCTCACGTACTTGAAGGACGAGCAGCAGGAGCTGGTCCAGGGCCAGCTCCAGGTGATCCAGCGGCTGCTCGACCAGAACGGCCTGGAGGAGTTCGAGCTGGAGGGCCCGCGCCAGGAGGCGAAGGCCGCGCTCGAAGCGATCCTGCGCCACCGCCCAGCGGGCCCGGGCACGCCCCGGCTCGACAAGGGCCCGAACCCGCCGTTGCCGCAGTGAACCCGAGGAGTTCCGCCGTGTCCGCCCCCGCCGGTACCGCCCCGGTGCCCCCGCCGCCGGGTACCGCCCTGCTCGCCGAGCTGCGCACCGAGATCGCCCGCGCGGACAGCAAGGCGGCCGTCCTGGTCGCCGCCCTCGGCGTGATCGTCGGAGTGCTCGGCGGCCTGCTCACCAGCACCGGCTGGGCGCCGCAGCAGCTCTCCGGCGCGGCGAAGGCGTTGCTGGCCCTCGGCGGCCTGGGCATCGCCGTCTCCCTGGTCTCGCTGCTGCTCGCGGTGCTGCCCCGCTTCCGGCGCAGCACCTGGCGCCCGGGCCGCCCGCTCGGCTACTTCGGGGACATCCGGCTGGCCGCCGAACGGGGGCTGCTCACCGACGCCCTGGCCGACACCGAGCGGCTGGCCGCGGAGGCCGTGCGGGCGGCGCTCGCGGAGAACAGCCTGATCGCCGCGCGGAAGCACTCCTGGGTCCGGGTCGGCATCCTCGCCTTCGGCGCCGGCTTGTTCCCGCTGGTCACCGCCCTGTTCCTGGGCTGACCGGCCTGCCCCGCCCAGCACCGCCCAGCACCGTCCTGCCCAACCCGTCACCGTACGGACGCCGCCGTGCGCGCGTCCCGTCCCCGAGGACCCCGCCATGACCGAACCGACCTACCCGGACGCCACACCGCCGCCGTACCCGACGGCCGCCCCGCCGCAGTACCCGACCGTCCCGCCCCAGTACCCCACGGCCGCCCCGCAGTACCCGACGGCGCAGCCGCCCGCCTACCCGACCGCCGCTCCCCCGCCGCCGCCCCCGTACCCCGCGCCGGCCCCGCAGCCCCCCGCCCCGCCGCAGTACCCCACCGCCGTCCCGCCCCAGTACGCTCCCCCGCCCCAGCCCCAGCACCCCCAGCACCCCCCGCGCATCCCCGCCCAGGGCTTCGCCCCGCCGCCCGCCCCGCCCCGGCCGCCGGTCCTCGACCCCACCGTCGACATCGACCCGCACACCGGCCGGGTCCACCTGGCCGCCCGCCAGCGCGGCGCCGACGCCACCGCGGTCGGCCAACTGCTGCTCCAGCTGCCGCACTTCCTGTGCAGCCTGCTGGTCGTCACGCTGGTCTCGCTGCTCCTCCCCGAGCCGCTCAACCTGGTGCTGATCGGCCTCTGGATCGCCTCCGGCGCACTGGTGTTCCACCGCCCGACCGAGAAGGTGCTCGCCCGCTACCTGTTCCGGATGCGTCCGGCGCTGCACTCCGAGCTGACCAGGCTGGAGCCGATCTGGCACCAGGTGACCGCCAAGGCGGGGGTGAACCCGGAGACGTACGACCTGTGGATCGAGGACCACAAGGCCGTCAACGCCACCGCGGCCGCCGGCCACATCGTCGGGGTCACCCGGTACGCGCTGGAGACCCTCCCCGACGCCCAGCTGGCCGCCGTGCTCGCCCACGAGCTCGGCCACCACCGCGGCGGCCACGCCTGGGCGACCCTGCTCGGCTACTGGTACTCGATGCCGGCCCGGATCGCCTGGGCGGTCTTCCGGATCGCGGCGGTCGTGGCGTTCCGGATCGCCTCGGTGTTCTCGCTGCTCGGCGCCCTGGTGGTCGGGCTGGTCTCGGTGGTCCTGGTGGTGGCCGTGGCGCTCTCCTTCCCGCCGCTGCTGCTGGTCCTGGTCACGCCGTACCTGCTGGCCGCGGTCGGCCGCCGCTCCGAGCTGAGGGCGGACGTCCAGGCCGCCGAACTCGGTTTCGCGGACGCCATGATCGAGGTCTTCCACGGCTTCCTGCGGGACGAGGAGGAGGCCCTGGCGGCCGCCGCGCGGGAGAACGGGGGCCGGGCCGTCCGCCCGGGCCTGGGCCGGCGGCTGCTGTCCAGCCACCCGGACACCCACACCCGGATCCGCCGGCTGGAGGACTGGCGCGCGGCCGCGGCCACCCCGGTCCGGTAGCGCCCGGAAGCACCGGCCAGGAGCACCCGCCGGAAACGCCGCAGGGCGGCCACCCCGTGAGGGGTGACCGCCCTGCGATCAGTGACGCTCGACTCAGCCGGTGTACGGGCCGTAGTCGTAGTCGTCCAGCGGAACCGCCTGGCCGGAGCCGGCGCCGAAGGGCGACAGGTCGTAGTCGTCGTAGCCGACGGCCGAGTACATGGCGGCCTTGGCCTCCTCGGTCGGCTCGACCCGGATGTTGCGGTAGCGGGGCAGACCCGTACCGGCCGGGATGAGCTTACCGAGGATGACGTTCTCCTTGAGGCCCAGCAGCGGGTCCGACTTGGCGTGGATAGCCGCGTCGGTGAGGACCCGGGTCGTCTCCTGGAAGGAGGCGGCCGACAGCCAGGACTCGGTGGCCAGCGAGGCCTTGGTGATACCCATCAGCTGCGGACGGCCGGAGGCGGGGTGACCGCCCTCGGAGACCACGCGACGGTTCTCGGTCTCGAAGCGGCCGCGCTCGACGAGCTCGCCCGGGAGCAGCTCGGCGTCGCCCGACTCGATGATCGTCACGCGGCGGAGCATCTGCCGGATGATGATCTCGATGTGCTTGTCGTGGATCGACACGCCCTGCGAGTTGTAGACCTTCTGGACTTCGGCGACCAGGTGGATCTGGACGGCGCGCTGGCCCATGATGCGCAGGACGTCGTGCGGGTTGGTGGCACCCATGGTCAGCTTCTGGCCGACCTCGACCGCCTCGCCCTCGCTGACCAGCAGCTTGACACGCTTCGAGACCGGGTAGGCGATCTCGTCGGTGCCGTCGTCCGGCGTGATGACGATCTTGCGGGTCTTCTCGGTGTCCTCGATCCGCGCGCGGCCGGTGGCCTCGGAGATCGGGGCCACACCCTTGGGGGTGCGGGCCTCGAAGAGCTCGACGACACGCGGCAGACCCTGGGTGATGTCGTCACCGGCCACACCACCGGTGTGGAAGGTACGCATGGTCAGCTGGGTGCCGGGCTCACCGATGGACTGGGCGGCGATGATGCCGACCGCCTCACCGATGTCGACCAGCTTGCCGGTGGCCAGCGAACGGCCGTAGCAGAAGGCACAGGTGCCGACGGCCGACTCACAGGTGAGGATCGAGCGGACCTTGACCTCGGACACGCCGTGGCGGATCAGCTCGTCCATCAGCACGTCACCGAGGTCGGTGTTGGCGGTGGCGAGCAGCTTGCCGTCGACGGTGATGTCCTCGGCGAGCATGCGGGCGTACACGCTGGTCTCGACGTCGTCGGCCTTGCGCAGCACGCCGTCGGCGCCCACGGAGCCGATCGACAGCTTGAGGCCGCGCTCGGTGCCGCAGTCCTCCTCGCGAATGATGACGTCCTGGGAGACGTCGACCAGACGACGGGTGAGGTAGCCGGAGTCGGCGGTACGGAGGGCGGTGTCCGCCAGACCCTTACGGGCACCGTGGGTGGAGATGAAGTACTCCAGCACGGTGAGACCCTCACGGAACGACGCCTTGATGGGTCGCGGGATGGTCTCGTTCTTGGCGTTGGACACCAGACCACGCATACCGGCGATCTGGCGCATCTGCATCATGTTTCCACGAGCACCCGAGTCGACCATCATGAAGATGGGGTTCGTCTTCGGGAAGTTCTCGTTCATGGCCTCGGCGACCTCGTTGGTCGCCTGGGTCCAGATGCCGATGAGCTCCTGCTTGCGCTCGTCGTTGGTGATCAGGCCGCGCTCGTACTGACGCTGGACCTTCTCCGCCTTCGCCTCGTAGCCCTCGAGGATCTGGGGCTTGTTCGGCGGGACGACGACGTCGGAGATCGAGACGGTGACGCCCGAGCGGGTCGACCAGTGGAAACCGGACGCCTTGAGGTTGTCCAGGGTCGCCGCGACGACGACCTTGGGGTAGCGCTCCGCCAGGTCGTTGACGATCGCGGAGAGCTGCTTCTTGCCCACCTCGTAGTCGACGAACGGGTAGTCCTCGGGCAGCAGCTCGTTGAAGAGCGCGCGGCCCAGGGTGGTGCTGAGGCGGAAGGGCTCGCCGTCGAACCAGGTCGACTGGCCCTCCTCGTCCACCGGCGGGGTCCAGCCACGGGGCGGGACGGTGCCGGCGGCCAGGCGCAGCTCGATCGGGGCCTGGACGTCCAGCTCGCGGGCGTCGAAGGCCATGATCGCCTCGGCGGTCGACGAGAAGGTGCGGCCGGCGCCCTTCACGTTGTCGCGGTCCGAGGTCAGGAAGAACAGGCCGAGCACCATGTCCTGGGTCGGCATGGTGACGGGGCGACCGTCGGCCGGCTTGAGGATGTTGTTCGAGGACAGCATCAGGATGCGGGCCTCGGCCTGCGCCTCCGCGGAGAGCGGCAGGTGGACGGCCATCTGGTCACCGTCGAAGTCCGCGTTGAACGCGGTGCAGACGAGCGGGTGGATCTGGATGGCCTTGCCCTCGACCAGCTGCGGCTCGAAGGCCTGGATGCCGAGGCGGTGCAGGGTGGGCGCACGGTTCAGCAGGACGGGGTGCTCGGCGATGACCTCTTCGAGCACGTCCCACACGACCGGGCGGGCGCGCTCGACCATGCGCTTGGCCGACTTGATGTTCTGCGCGTGGTTCAGGTCGACCAGGCGCTTCATCACGAACGGCTTGAAGAGCTCCAGCGCCATGGCCTTCGGCAGACCGCACTGGTGCAGCTTGAGCTGCGGGCCGACGACGATGACCGAACGGGCCGAGTAGTCGACTCGCTTGCCGAGCAGGTTCTGACGGAAACGACCCTGCTTGCCCTTGAGCATGTCGCTCAGGGACTTGAGCGGGCGGTTGCCCGGGCCGGTGACCGGACGGCCGCGGCGGCCGTTGTCGAACAGCGCGTCGACGGCCTCCTGGAGCATGCGCTTCTCGTTGTTCACGATGATCTCGGGGGCACCGAGGTCGAGCAGGCGCTTCAGGCGGTTGTTGCGGTTGATCACGCGGCGGTACAGGTCGTTCAGGTCGGAGGTCGCGAAGCGGCCACCGTCCAGCTGCACCATCGGACGCAGGTCCGGCGGGATGACCGGGACGCAGTCCAGCACCATGCCGTTGGGCTTGTTGCTGGTCTGCAGGAACGCGGAGACGACCTTGAGGCGCTTGAGCGCACGGGTCTTCTTCTGGCCCTTGCCGGTGCGGATGATCTCGCGGAGGCGCTCGGCCTCCTCCGCCAGGTCGAAGGTCTCCAGGCGGTCCTTGAGGGCCGCGGCGCCCATCGAGCCGGAGAAGTAGGTGCCGAAGCGGTCGCGCAGCTCGCGGTAGAGCAGCTCGTCGCCCTCCAGGTCCTGGACCTTGAGGTTCTTGAAGCGGGCCCACACCTCGTCGAGGCGGTCGAGCTCGCGCTGCGCGCGGTCGCGCAGCTGCTTCATCTCGCGCTCGGCGCCCTCGCGCACCTTGCGGCGCACGTCGGCCTTGGCGCCCTCGGCCTCCAGCTCGGCGAGGTCGGACTCGGCCTTCTTGGCGCGGCCTTCGAGGTCGGAGTCGCGGCGGTTCTCGATCTGCTGGCGCTCGACCGAGACGTGCGCCTCCAGGGACGGCAGGTCGCGCTGGCGGCGCTCGTCGTCGACCCAGGTGATCATGTAGGCGGCGAAGTAGATGACCTTCTCGAGGTCCTTCGGCGCCAGGTCGAGCAGGTAGCCGAGGCGGGACGGCACGCCCTTGAAGTACCAGATGTGGGTGACCGGGGCGGCCAGCTCGATGTGGCCCATCCGCTCGCGGCGCACCTTGGCGCGGGTCACCTCGACGCCGCAGCGCTCACAGATGATGCCCTTGAAGCGGACGCGCTTGTACTTACCGCAGTAGCACTCCCAGTCCCGGGTCGGGCCGAAGATCTTCTCGCAGAAGAGGCCGTCCTTTTCGGGCTTCAGGGTGCGGTAGTTGATGGTCTCCGGCTTCTTGACCTCGCCGTGCGACCACTGGCGGATGTCGTCGGCGGTGGCCAGGCCGATGCGGAGCTCGTCGAAGAAGTTGACGTCAAGCACTGGTCGTCAAGCCCTCTTTCGTGATTCGAGAGTTTGTCTGTGGTCTGAGGGGGGCCTGGGGGCGGGCCGGCTGCGCGCTCTGCTTGATTCAGAAGCGCGAGCCGGCCCGACCTCCGTCAGACCTCTTCGACGCTGCTCGGCTCGCGCCGGGACAGGTCGATGCCGAGCTCTTCGGCGGCGCGGAAGACGTCCTCGTCGGAGTCCCGCATCTCGATGGACTGGCCGTCCGAGGACAGCACCTCCACGTTGAGGCAGAGCGACTGCATTTCCTTGATGAGAACCTTGAAGGACTCGGGAATGCCGGGCTCGGGGATGTTCTCGCCCTTGACGATGGCCTCGTAGACCTTCACGCGGCCGAGCACGTCGTCGGACTTGATGGTGAGCAGCTCCTGCAGGGCGTACGCGGCGCCGTACGCCTCGAGGGCCCACACCTCCATCTCACCGAAGCGCTGACCACCGAACTGCGCCTTACCACCGAGCGGCTGCTGGGTGATCATCGAGTACGGACCGGTCGAACGGGCGTGCAGCTTGTCGTCGACCAGGTGGTGCAGCTTGAGGATGTACATGTAGCCGACCGAGACCGGCATCGGGAACGGCTCGCCGGAGCGGCCGTCGAACAGGCGGGCCTTGCCGGTGGAGTTCACCAGGCGCTCACCGTCACGGGTGAGGGTGGTGTTGTCCAGCAGACCGGTGATCTCGTCCTCGCGGGCACCGTCGAAGACCGGGGTGGCGAGGTTGGTGCCACCGCTGACCTGGTCGGCGCCGATCGCCTGGAGGCGCTGGGCCCACTCGTCGGCGAGGCCGGAGACGTCCCAGCCCTGCTTGGCGAGCCACCCGAGGTGGATCTCCAGGACCTGTCCCGGGTTCATTCGGGACGGGACACCCAGCGGGTTGAGGATGATGTCGACCGGGGTGCCGTCCTCGAGGAAGGGCATGTCCTCGACCGGAAGGATCTTGGAGATGACACCCTTGTTGCCGTGACGGCCGGCGAGCTTGTCACCGTTGGTGATCTTGCGCTTCTGGGCCACGTAGACGCGGACCAGCTGGTTGACGCCCGGGGGCAGCTCGTCGCCCTCTTCGCGGTCGAAGACGCGGACGCCGATGACCTTGCCGGACTCACCGTGCGGGACCTTGAGCGAGGTGTCGCGGACCTCACGGGCCTTCTCGCCGAAGATCGCGCGGAGCAGGCGCTCCTCGGGGGTCAGCTCGGTCTCACCCTTCGGGGTGACCTTGCCGACGAGGATGTCACCGGTGACGACGTCGGCGCCGATCCGGATGATGCCGCGCTCGTCCAGGTCCGCGAGGACCTCCTCGGAGACGTTCGGGATGTCCCGGGTGATCTCCTCGGGGCCGAGCTTGGTGTCACGGGCGTCGACCTCGTGCTCCTCGATGTGGATCGAGGAGAGGACGTCGTCCTGCACGAGGCGCTGCGACAGGATGATCGCGTCCTCGTAGTTGTGACCCTCCCACGACATGAACGCCACGAGCAGGTTCTTGCCGAGGGCCATCTCGCCCTCGTCGGTGCACGGGCCGTCGGCCAGCACCTGGTTGACCTCGACCCGGGCGCCCTCGTCCACGAGCACCTTCTGGTTGAAGGCGGTGCCCTGGTTGGAGCGGGTGAACTTGGCGGCGCGGTACGTGGTGTACGTGCCGTCGTCGTTCGCCACGGTGACGTAGTCGGCCGAGACCTCCTGCACCACGCCGGACTTCTCGGCGGTGATGACGTCGGCGGCGTCGACGGCGCAGCGGTACTCCATGCCGGTGCCGACCAGCGGGGCCTCGCTCTTCAGCAGCGGCACCGCCTGGCGCATCATGTTCGAGCCCATGAGCGCGCGGTTGGCGTCGTCGTGCTCGAGGAACGGGATCATGGCGGTCGCGACCGACACCATCTGGCGCGGCGAGACGTCCATGTAGTCGATCTCGGAGCCCGGGATGTAGTCGATCTCGCCGCCGCGGCGACGGACCAGGACACGGGGCTCGGCGAAGTGCAGGTCCGCGGTCAGCGGGGCGTTCGCCTGGGCGATGACGTAGCGGTCCTCCTCGTCGGCGGTGAGGTAGTCCACCTTCTCGGTGACGACACCGTCGACGACCTTGCGGTACGGGGTCTCGATGAAGCCGAAGGCGTTGACCCGGCCGTACGAGGCCAGCGACCCGATCAGACCGATGTTCGGGCCTTCCGGGGTCTCGATCGGACACATGCGGCCGTAGTGCGAGGGGTGCACGTCACGGACCTCGAAGCCGGCGCGCTCACGGGAGAGACCACCGGGACCGAGGGCGGACAGACGACGCTTGTGGGTCAGGCCCGACAGCGGGTTCGTCTGGTCCATGAACTGCGACAGCTGGCTGGTGCCGAAGAACTCCTTGATGGAGGCGACGACCGGCCGGATGTTGATCAGGGTCTGCGGCGTGATCGCCTCGACGTCCTGGGTGGTCATGCGCTCGCGCACGACGCGCTCCATACGGGCGAGACCCGTACGGACCTGGTTCTGGATGAGCTCGCCGACGTTGCGCAGGCGGCGGTTGCCGAAGTGGTCGATGTCGTCGACCTCGACCACGATGTCGCGGCCGGTCTCGTCACGCCACTCGGTCTCGCCCGCGTGCAGCTTCACCAGGTACTTGATCGCACCGATGATGTCGGGCTCGGTGAGCACACCGGAGTCCAGCGACTCGGCGTTGCCCAGCTTCCTGTTCAGCTTGTAACGACCGACCTTGGCCAGGTCGTAGCGCTTCGGGTTGAAGTACAGGTTCTCCAGAAGCGTCTGCGCGGCCTCGCGCGTCGGCGGCTCGCCCGGACGCAGCTTGCGGTAGATGTCCAGCAGCGCGTCGTCCTGGCCCTGGGTGTGGTCCTTCTCCAGGGTGTTGCGCATCGACTCGTACTCGCCGAACTCCTCGAGAATCATCTCGTTGGTCCAGCCGAGAGCCTTGAGCAGCACGGTGACGGACTGCTTGCGCTTGCGGTCGATGCGGACGCCGACCATGTCGCGCTTGTCGATCTCCATCTCGAGCCAGGCACCACGCGAGGGGATGACCTTGCAGGAGTAGATGTCCTTGTCGGACACCTTGTCCAGGGTGGAGTCGAAGTACACGCCCGGGGAGCGGACGAGCTGCGACACGACGACACGCTCGGTGCCGTTGATCACGAACGTGCCCTTGTGGGTCATGAGCGGGAAATCGCCCATGAAGACCGTCTGAGACTTGATCTCACCGGTCTCGTTGTTGGTGAACTCGGCCGTGACGAAGAGCGGGGCCGCGTACGTGAAGTCGCGGTCCTTGCACTCGTCAATGGAGTTCTTCGGCGGCTCGAAACGGTGGTCGCGGAAGGTCAGGGACATCGACCCGCTGAAGTCCTCGATCGGCGAGATCTCCTCGAAGATCTCCTCCAGACCGGACTTGGTGGGGACGTCCTGACCAGACTCCAACGCCTGCTCGACCCGGGACTTCCAGGCCGCGTTGCCGAGCAGCCAGTCAAAGCTCTCGGTCTGCAGGGCCAGGAGGTTCGGGACCTCGAGGGGCTCCTTGATCTTCGCGAACGAGACGCGGAGCGGGGCGGTGGATGCGGCGGAATTGTTCGAGGCGTTGCGCGGCGCGGCCAAGAGGGGGGTCCTTCCGAGGGCTCGGAGCTCACTACGCGCGTACCAGCCGGGCCTGCTTGAGCCTGGATTCCGTCTCCCTCGCAGCTGGCCTCCGCCGGGGTCGAAACCCCAGGTCAGAGCCGCTTTGCGGAGGCGGTGCCAGACCCCTTCAGGGCAACGCAAACTCCGGGCGACGAGTCACGGAGCAGCTAACAGGCAGCGCAAAGGGACAGTGTAGCCAAAGGCCACACTGCTGTCCAGCTCTGATTCGGAAACCGAATCGGAGACTCCTCCCGGTAGCCGGGGGCGCGGGCGCCCACCGGGTACTGCTCTAACTCACGTGGAGTCATTTCCCGCCCGAGCCGCTGGTTATGCATCCAGCGGCGAACCAACCGGGCGGACTCGCGCCTTGAGAATCGCGCGCCTCGCCAGGTTCGTCAAGGGCCCGCCGGCGGGGCGGGCCTCGACCCGTTCATCGGTCCGAACCCCTCCGGCGTTACAGAAGCCGTGGTCGGGGCCACCGTCGATGACGGTGATCACCATACTCCTCGTCGCCGACAGTACCGAGTGCGCGATCGGCCACACCGGTGGCCGGCCGGCCGCGGGCGGCGGGGAGGGCGGGCGGGCCCGGAAACACAAAAGACCGGGCCGACCACCCGCAAGGGTGATCGGCCCGGCCTCAGGCCCCCTCAGAGGGGGCGAGAAGTCACTTGACGGTGACCTTGGCGCCGGCACCCTCGAGGGCGGCCTTGGCCTTCTCGGCAACGTCCTTGGCAACCTTCTCCAGGACCTTGGCACCAGCGGTGTCAACGAGGTCCTTGGCCTCCTTCAGGCCGAGGGAGGTCAGGGTGCGCACCTCCTTGATGACCTGGATCTTCTTGTCACCGGCGCCGTCGAGGATGACGTCGAACTCGTCCTGCTCCTCAACGGCCTCGGCCACGGCGCCCGGGCCGGCGATGCCGGCAACGGCGACCGGAGCGGCGGCGGTGACGTCGAACTTGTCCTCGAAGGCCTTCACGAAGGCGGCGAGCTCGATGAGGGTGAGCTCCTCGAACTGCGCGAGCAGCTCGTCCTGGGACAGCTTCGCCATGATGGCGTCCTTCCACTAAATCGGCAGGTGGTGCCGGATGTACGGGTTGGGCGGGCACGGGCCCGCAGCGAGGCGTGAGCCTGCCGATTACTCGGCGGCGGCGTCCTCGGCGGCGGGAGCCGGCGTACCGGCACCGCCCTGCTCGACCTTGTCGCGCAGCGCGTCCACAGTGCGGACGAGCTTCGACGGCAGGGCCTGGAAGAGCGCGGCAGCCTGGGACTGCTTGGCCTTCAGGGCACCCGCCAGCTTGGCGAGCAGCACCTCGCGGGACTCGAGGTCCGCGAGCTTCTTGATCTCATCGGCGGACAGCGCCTTACCGTCAAGGACACCGCCCTTGATGATGAGAGCGGGGTTCTCCTTGGCGAAGTCACGCAGAGCCTTCGCCGACTCCACCGGGTCACCGGTGACGAAGGCGACAGCCGTCGGACCGTTGAACAGGTCGTCGAGCTCGGAGATCCCGGCCTCATTGGCCGCGATCTTGGTCAGCGTGTTCTTCACCACGGCGTACTCGGCGTTGTCGCCGAGCGAGCGACGCAGGGTCTTGACCTGCTTCACCGAGAGACCGCGGTACTCGGTCAGCAGCGCCGCGGAGGAGCCACGGAACTTGTCCGTGATCTCGGCGACGGCGGCAGCCTTGTCGGGCCTGGCCATAGGCTTACGCCTCCTTCCGTGATGTCGAAGTCCGGCCGACCGCGAAAGTCGACCATTCACACCTCGAACCGGCCGGACGGAAGGAAAGCCCTTGCAGAAAATGCAATGAGCCCCGGTGCGCAGGCGCACGGGGCTCGTAGCGACCTCGACGGGCACCAGCGCGAACGCGGGACCCGGAAGTCGAAGCTCCAGACACACCTGCGCGGGCTGCCTGCGACGAAGCGCAGATCCTTCGGCCACCGACTCCCTCACGGGGGCGGCGACAACCAGCGGTCTTTGGCTTCGGCAACAGTAACCGGACTCGTCCGGACGACGCAAATCGCCCTCGGACGGGTGAACCGGAACGGGCCCCGGCGGGCTCAGCGGGCCAGCGGGGAGACCGTCCGGACGCCGGTGTCCACGGTGTCCGTCTCGGCCGGGGCCTGGGCCGAGAGCAGCGCGCCGGCCGGGTCGGAGTAGATCACCGAGTCGTCCGCCCGGCCGCTGTCCCCGTTCCCGGTGCGCTGCAGCCGGACCAGTTGGTCCTTGTCGTTCAGCCAGAGGTCCAGGGTGAGTTCGAGCGAGCCGCCGGGGGCCAGTGCGGCCCGCAGGCCGTCCCGGCGGGCCTGTGTCAGCTGGGTCTGGGCCGCCGCGTACTTCTCGGCGGTGGTGGTCACCCGGTAGTGCTCGACGGTGGAGTCCTCGAACTTCTCCTCGCCGACGAAGGCCGGCTCCACCCCGTCGGCGGTGGCCGCGGCCAGTGCCTCGACCGGGTTCAGCAGGTCCAGCAGCCCCGCGTACGGGACCGCCTTGTGCCCGTCCGGGTCGGTCGGGACGGAGAAGCGCTCCCAGTGCCTGCCGCCGTTCCTGGCCGCGGTGGCGGCGTCGCCGCCCTGGTAGCCGACGGTGTCCACGACGATCAGCTGCTCGGCGTCACCCGGGGTGGAGCGCTTGAGCTGGGCCGCCGTCTTGGGCGCCCAGAACAGCGAGCCGGAGCCGGCGTCCGCGCCCAGCCGGTAGCCGACCTTGGCCCGGCGGGCGGTCTGCATGGCCAGCTGGGCGGAGAGCAGCACGCCGTGCGGGGAGCGGTCGGTCGGCTTGGCCGGCCCGGTCGGGGTGGCGGCGGTCGCGGCGGCGGTGCTCGCGCTGGCGCCGGCCGAGGGCGTGGCGGGCGCGTCCCCGCCGCCGCAGCCGGTCAGGCCGCTCGCGAGCACGGCGACGACGGCCACCGCCGCCAGTCGCTGCCGTCGCGCCATCGTCCGTTCCTCTCTCACCGGGCCCACCTTGCCACCCGGACCGGGTCCGGCCGGTGGCAGCCCCCGCCCCGTCCACCTGATCGGCCGGGTCGGGGGCCGGCGTCAGCTGCCGGCGGGAGTGCCGCCGGCCTTCGCCAGGTCGGCGAGGGTGATGAAGTCCCCCGGGGTGGCGGCGACGACCGGCGTGCCGTAGTCCGAGTAGGTCACGGCGATGTTCACCGGTCCGTTCTTGGTGTCGGCCCGCTCGGTCCGCTTGACCACCAGCTGGTCGGCGTCGACCCAGACGTCGACCTGCTCACTGGCGACGCCGGCCTTGTCCAGGTTCTGCTTGAGCCGGTCGGCCTGCTCCTGGGTCACGCCCCGGCCGGTCGCCTTGACCAGGTCGGCGACGGCGAGCTCCCCGGAGTAGTGGGTGGCGGCCTTGCCGTCCACCGTCTCCTGGCCGACCTCGGTGACCTTGCCGGTGGCGATCAGCGTCCGGACGCCCTGGACCGGGTCCGCGCTCTGGAGCTGGTCGGTCGAGCCCCCGGAGAGCTTGGACATCTCCTCCTTGCTGTAGCGCAGCCAGCGCGGGCCGCCGCCCTGGACCATCTGGCCGCCCAGACCCATGTACATCGCGTCCGCGGTGTACAGGTAGTGCACCTTCGGCCCGCCGGTGATCGGCTCCAGCGCCTTGGCCATCGGGGAGCCGGTGAGGTCCATGGTCAGGTCGGCCTCCAGGCCGTCGGACCAGCCCAGTGCCCCCTGGCCCTTCATGGTGACCTGGCCGACCGAGATCTCCTCGGTGACCTTGGCCGACTTGGCCGCGCCGGTCTTCTTGGTGACCTGCTCCAGGAAGACCGCCGGGCTCACCTTGACCGGCGGGGCGGCCTGGGTGGCGGCGGTCGTCGCGGCGGCGGCCGTGGTCGGGGCCGCCGGGGCGGCGTTCCCGCCGTCGGAGCCGTTGTCGTTGCAGGCGGTCGCGGTCAGCGCCAGAGCGGCGAGGACGACGGCGACGGCGGCCTTCCGGGTTCCAGCCATGGTGTTCCCCCCTCGAGAACCCCCGGGCGCGCGACGCGCCCGGGGTGGTAGCCGGTGGTTGGTGCGGTGTCCGGCCCGGGTGTCCGGCCGGATCAGCCGAACAGCTTGAGCAGGTCGGCCTGGGCGCCGAGGTCGCCGGCGGCGGGCGCCTCGATCTTCTCGGCCTTGCCGAGGTCGGAGTACTTGACGGTGACGGCCTTGGACTGGCCGTTGTTGTCGCCGTACTCCTGGTACTTCACCAGCTCCTGCTTGTCGTTCAGCCAGAAGTCGATGGTGAGGGTCTTGCCGTCCTGCTCCAGCGTCTTCTGGACGGACTGGCGCTGCTCCGCGGTGAGCGAGGTCATCCCGGCCACCAGGGTGGCGGTGTCCTCGACGGCCCGCAGGTGGGTGGTCTGGACGCCGTCCACGGCCTCCTGGCCGACCTTGCTGAGCTTGCCGCTCGCGGCCGCGATGGTGAGCTGGGAGACCGGGTTGACCATCTGGCCCATCACCACGAAGGCGCTGCCCATCTCCTCCGTGGCGGGCACCTTGACCCAGTGCTTCCCCTGGAGGGCGGCGGCCGTGGTGTCGTCGCCGCCGATGTAGGTGTCGGCCCCGATCGCCCGGATCCTGAGCTTCTTGCCGTCCATGTCGCTGGACACGTCCACGGAGACCTTGCCCGGGTCCTTCCAGTCGGCGCTGCCGCTGCCGCCCGGGCTGGAGGCGTCCGGGGAGGTCATGGCGACCTTGCCGTTGCCGGCCTTCTGCATCACCAGGGCGGAGGCGGCGAGCGCGGCCTTCGGGTCGGCGGCGAGTCCGGCCGCGGCCGCGGCGGCGTCCTTGCCGCCGGTGGCGCCCGTGCTGTCGGCGGCGCTCTTGGTGTCGCCGCCCTTGCTGCCGCAGGCGGTGGCGCCGGCCAGCAGGACGGCGGCGGTCGCGACGGTGGCCGCGAGACGGACAGCGCGCATGGAAGTACCCCCGTAAGTTCCTCGGAAGAGCCGATCATCGGCTTCTTCTCAGCCGGACTCTAACGGATCGCCAGGGCCGACCCGCACCGGATATCCCCTCCCGTCAGCCGGTCGCGGCCGGGGTCGTCTCCCCCGCCCCGGGCGCGATGACGTCCGTCGTGGTCACGGTGGTCCCGGCGCTCCCCCGGGCCGTCTCACTGAGCTTCATCAGCCGCGGGCCGGGCCCGACCCAGACGTCGTACCCGATCTCGCCGACCCCGCGCTGCCGGTACCAGCCGACCACCGCGGCGAGCTGCTGCGGGTCCAACTCCCGGTCCGCGCCGAAGTAGTCGGCCACCGGGGCGGAGCCCCGGTAGTGCGCGACGGTCGTCCCGGCGAGCTGCTCGGCGCCGAGCGAGCCGAGCCGGTCGGCCTGGGCGATCGCGTACGCCCGGCTGCCCGGGTTGGTGACCAGCGCGGTCATCCAGCCGCCCGCGTAGCCGCTGGAGCCGTTGCCGGCCGCCGGGTCGATCGACTCCGCGGTGGCGCGCTCGGCGTGCCTGGCCGCGCCGCCCTGGTACGTGAGGTCGAGCGCGCCGTCCCGGAGGGACAGCTGCCCGGTGCCCAGCTCGTCGGTGACGGCCAGCGTGACCTCGTCCCGGTCGCCCCAGACCAGGCTGCCGCTCGCGCTGCGCCGGCCGTCCGGGCCCTCCCGCAGCAGGTCGACCCGGGCGCCGCCGGCGTCGTCCAGGGCCTGGGCGGCCGCGAGCACCACCTGCTTGGGCGGGATCGGCGCCGGCTCACCGGGGACGCGGGTGCTCGGGGCGGCCAGCACGCTGCAGGCGGTGGTGGTGCCGAGCAGCAGCAGGGCCGCCGCGAGCGCGGCGGGGCGAAGGGCGGGCGGCACGGCACACTCCGGCGGTCACAGGTTCTCCACATGATCTGACCGGCAGAGCGTACGACGACTCGATCAACCGTTCCCCTTCGCCCGTGTCCCGATCCCGCAACCGTTTCCGCCGCCGCCCCGCCGGGCCCCACCACCCGGCCGCGCCGCTGCCCGACCGCACCGCAGGAACGACGACGGGGCCCCCCCCCCCCCGGGGGGGGGGGGGGGGGCGCGGGGGGGGGCGGGCGGGGGCGCG
>NZ_JBHYGR010000002.1:182830-184488 GCF_042738155.1 Kitasatospora sp. NPDC059088
GCAACCCTTTCCGGCCCCGGCCCCGGGGGCCCCCCCCCCCGGGGCCCGCGGCGCCCCGCCCCCACCCTACATACGACGCCGGCCCCCCCCCCCCGGGGGGGGGGGGGGGGGCCCGTCGTACGGACTGCTCTAGAGCACTGGGGCTCAGACCGCGGCCGGGTCCTCCTCGACGAGGAGGTTGCGGGTGCGGTTCGGGTCCACCAGGATGCCGGGGCCCATGGTGGTCGAGAACGCGGTCTTCTTGATGTAGCGGCCCTTGGCGGCGGACGGCTTGGCGCGGAGCACCTCGTCCAGCGCGGCGGCGTAGTTCTCGACCAGCTGCTCGTCGGTGAAGGAGGCCTTACCGATGATGAAGTGCAGGTTCGAGTGCTTGTCGACGCGGAACTCGATCTTGCCGCCCTTGATCTCGTTCACTGCCTTGGCGGTGTCCGGGGTCACGGTGCCGGTCTTCGGGTTCGGCATCAGGCCACGGGGACCGAGCACGCGGCCCAGGCGGCCGACCTTGCCCATGAGGTCCGGGGTGGCGACGACGGCGTCGAAGTCGAGGCGGCCCTTGGCGACCTCGTCGATGAGCTCGTCGGAGCCGACGATGTCGGCACCCGCAGCACGCGCGGCCTCGGCACGCTCGCCGGTCGCGAAGACCAGGACCCGAGCGGTCTTACCGGTGCCGTGCGGGAGGATCACGGTGCTGCGGACCATCTGGTCGGCCTTGCGCGGGTCGACGCCCAGACGCATGGCGACCTCGACGGTGCCGTCGAACTTGGTGGTGCTGGTCGCCTTGGCGAGGCGGACGGCCTCGAGGGGGGCGTAGAGGCGGTCGCGGTCGACCTGGGCGTCCGCGGCCTTCAGAGCCTTGCTGCGCTTCACTGCTGCTCCTGAATGGTGATTGGAGTTGTGGTATTCGACGGGCCTGCGCAGGCCCTACCACAGGGACGGCTGAGCCGGTTTGCCCCTGACGGGACGGGGGGCTTGATCAGCCCTCGACGGTGATGCCCATCGACCGGGCGGTGCCGGCGATGATCTTCTCCGCCGCGTCCAGGTCGTTGGCGTTCAGGTCGGGCATCTTGGTGGTGGCGATGTCGCGGACCTGGGCGCTGGTGAGCTTGGCGACCTTGGTCTTGTGCGGCTCGCTGGAGCCCTTGTCGATACCGGCGGCCTTCAGGATGAGGCGCGCGGCCGGCGGCGTCTTCGTGATGAAGGTGAAGGAACGGTCGTCGTAGACCGTGATCTCCACCGGCACGATCATGCCGCGCTGCGACTCGGTCGCAGCGTTGTAGGCCTTGCAGAACTCCATGATGTTGACGCCGTGCTGGCCCAGCGCGGGGCCGACCGGCGGCGCCGGGTTGGCCGCACCGGCGTTGATCTGGAGCTTGATAAGCCCCGTGATCTTCTTCTTCTTGGGAGGCATGTCTCTCCGGGTCCTTCCGAGAGGTGATTGCTGGTGCGTGCGGACGCGGGGCGACACCCGGTCGCCAGCACACACATCAGGCCAGGCTAACGCGTCCGCGCCGCTGGACCAAAACGGATTCGGGGCGGAGGCCGTCGGCCCCCGCCCCGAATCCGAAAACCGGGTGTGTATTTCTTGGGGTTCGGGGCGGAGGTGAGCTCCACCGGGGTCTCCCGGCCCAAAAACTCGACAAAGCCCATGACCTTAATAG
>NZ_JBHYGR010000002.1:184498-195655 GCF_042738155.1 Kitasatospora sp. NPDC059088
CACCCACAAAATACAGCCCTCGCACCCGGCCCCGCCCCGAGGCACAAACCTGGTGGGGGGGCGGCGCCCGCCGCCCCCCCCCCCCAAGCCCAAGACCGTGTGACTAGTTCTTCTGGATCTGGTCGAAGGAGAGCTCGACCGGGGTCTCCCGGCCGAAGATCTCGACCAGGCCCTTGACCTTCTTCGAGTCGGGGTTGATCTCGTTGATGGTCGCCTGGAGGGTCGCGAACGGGCCGTCGGTGACGGTGACCGAGTCGCCGACCTCGAAGTCCAGGACCTGGATCTCGCTCGGCTTGACCGGGGAGGGCTTGCCGGCCTCCTTGGCCGCCTGGCGCTCGACGTCCGGGGCGAGCATCTTGACGACCTCGTCCAGGGTCAGCGGGTACGGGTCGTAGGCGTTGCCCACGAAGCCGGTGACACCGGGGGTGTTGCGCACGACGCCCCAGGACTCCGGGGTGAGGTCCATGCGGACCAGGACGTAGCCGGGGAGCTTGTTCTGCCGGATGGTCTTGCGGTCGCCGTTCTTGATCTGGACGACCTCCTCCTGCGGCACCTCGGCCTGGAAGATGTACTCCTCGACGTTCAGCGAGACGGCGCGCTGCTCCAGGTTCTGCTTGACCCGGTTCTCGTAGCCCGCGTAGGTGTGGATCACGTACCACTCGCCCGGCATGAAGCGCAGGTCCTCGCGGAACTTGGCGACCGGGTCGACCTCGACCTCGGCCTCCTCCTCGGCGTCCTCCGCCTCGACGGCCTCGGCGTCCTCGTCCTCGGCCGGCTCCTCGTCCACCGACTCCTCGGCGGCGAGCTCCTCGTCGACCTCCACGTGCAGCGCGGCCTCCTCGGCGGGCTCGCCGGCCTCGGCCTCGTCGTACGCCTCGACCTCGTCCTCGTCGCTGTCCACGGCGTCGACGACCTGCTCGGCGGACTCTGCGTCGACAGCCAGCTCGGCCGCGTCCAGCTCGGCGGCGACATCCGCCTCGCGGACGGTCTCGTCGGCGTCGTACAGGGGGGACTCAGACACGGTGGCTGCTTCTTTCCTGGAGATGGTGAAGGTGGCGCGCTCCGGAACCGGCCCGGCGCGCAGCCGCTCGCGCGGTCGCCAGGAGAGGTCTCGGAGACTTCAACAGTACCGAGTCCACGGTACGCGCGCGTACGTCCGCCGCCGACAGCTCGACCCGGACCGATGATTCGGCCCGGGTCGGGAGGTGGTTCGGAGGTGGGGGCTCGATCAGCCGAAGACCAAGAGGCTCAGCTTGGCGAAGCCGTAGTCGAGGCCGTAGACGAAGCCCATCACGACCACGACGAAGGTCACCACGACCGCCGTGTAGTTGGTGAGCTCGCTCCGGGTGGGCCAGACGACCTTGCGGAGCTCCGCGATGATCTGGCGGTAGAACAGGCCCATCCGCGCGAAGAGGCCCTTCTTGGCCCGCTTGCCGGACTTCTTCTGCTTGCCGGAGGTCTTGTCGCCCTCGACAGCAGCGGTCTCGGCAGCGCCGTCGGTCCCCTCGGGGTTGCCGCTCTCAGGCGTTGCGGTGGAGCCCGTGGTCTCCGTCACTCGTCCTCACCTGAATCCGGGTCCGGCCGAACATCACCTGCGTACCCGTTTCAGGCACGAGCGGTCGGCTTAAGCGGTGCTGATCGGAGCCCTCTCCGCATCAAGCCCGCTCGCTCTGTGGAGCGAACGGGCTGAATGCGGATCAAGCAGCAGGGCAAGAGGGACTCGAACCCCCAACCGCCGGTTTTGGAGACCGGTGCTCTACCAATTGAGCTATTGCCCTACGGAACCTCGCGGCCCCTGGTGGCGACCAACCTACCGCATCTCCCCCCGCTGTCTGTACAGGCGGTGAAAGCTCCGGTCTTTTTCGGCGGGCCGTCGAGCAGCGAGTGTACGTGGTCGAGGGGTGTTTGGTCGAACCTCTTCTTCCGGGACCACCGTCCGCCCGGCGGATGTCCGGCCCGGCGGGGCGCACACCGGCGGATCGCCGGGGGCCGCGATGCGGACGGGGCCGTACGGATACTGGAACCGCCACGCCCGGTCCGTCCCGGTTCTGCGACGATGCAGGCATGAGCGCTTCCACCCCGCAGCCCGACCAGTCCCTCCGCCCCGCCGACCGCCGGGTCTCCGCCCGGATCGGTGCGATCGCCGAGTCCGCGACCCTCGCCGTGGACGCCAAGGCCAAGGCCCTCAAGGCCGCCGGCCGCCCGGTGATCGGCTTCGGTGCCGGTGAGCCCGACTTCCCGACGCCGGACTACATCGTCGAGGCGGCCGTCGAGGCCTGCCGCGACCCGAAGAACCACCGCTACACCCCGGCGGGTGGACTGCCCGAGCTCAAGGCCGCGATCGCCGCCAAGACGCTGCGCGACTCCGGCTACCAGGTGGACGCCTCCCAGGTGCTGGTCACCAACGGCGGCAAGCAGGCCATCTACGAGGCCTTCGCCGCGATCCTGGACCCGGGCGACGAGGTCATCGTCCCGGCCCCGTACTGGACCACCTACCCGGAGTCGATCCAGCTGGCCGGCGGTGTCCCGGTGGAGGTCGTCGCCGACGAGACCACCGGCTACAAGGTCTCGGTCGAGCAGCTGGAGGCCGCCCGCACCGAGAACACCAAGGTGGTGCTGTTCGTCTCGCCCTCCAACCCGACCGGCGCGGTGTACACCCGCGACGAGGCCGAGGCGATCGGCCGCTGGGCGCTGGAGCACGGCCTGTGGGTGCTCACCGACGAGATCTACGAGCACCTGGTCTACGGCGACGCGACCTTCACCTCGCTGCCGGCCCTGCTGCCCGAGCTGGCCGACAAGTGCATCGTGGTCAACGGCGTGGCCAAGACCTACGCGATGACCGGCTGGCGGGTGGGCTGGGTGATCGGCCCCAAGGACGTGATCAAGGCCGCGACCAACCTGCAGTCGCACGCCACCTCCAACGTCTCCAACGTCGCCCAGCGCGCCGCGATCGCCGCCGTCGCGGGCGACCTGTCCGCCGTGCACGAGATGCGCACCGCCTTCGACCGCCGCCGCCGGACCATCGTGCGGATGCTCAACGAGATCGACGGCGTCCTCTGCCCCGAGCCCGAGGGCGCCTTCTACGCCTACCCCTCGGTCAAGGGCCTGCTGGGCAAGGAGATCCGCGGTCAGCGTCCGCAGACCTCCGCCGAGCTGGCGAGTCTGATCCTGGACGAGGTCGAGGTCGCCGCCGTCCCGGGCGAGGCCTTCGGCACCCCCGGTTACCTGCGGTTCTCCTACGCGCTCGGCGACGAGGACCTGGTCGAGGGCATCAGCCGGCTCCAGAAGCTGCTCGGCGAGGCCCGCGACTGACGTCCGACGTCAACCGGACACGGCGGATTCACCCGCCGCACCGCCCTCTTTCACCCCTTCGGGGGACGGAAAGAGGGCGGTTCCCGTTTGGGGGCCTCATACGGCAGTATCGGAAAATGGAACGCCTGTTGAACCCGCGAGACGTCAGGGGCCTCCCGAAGGCCCACCTGCACCTGCACTTCACCGGCTCGATGCGGCCCGCCACCCTGCTGGAGCTGGCCGACAAGCACGGCGTCCGCCTGCCGGAGGCGCTCAGCTCCGGCGAGCCGCCCAAGCTCCGCGCCACCGACGAGCGCGGCTGGTTCCGCTTCCAGCGCCTCTACGACACCGCCCGCTCGGTGCTCCGGGACGAGTCGGACATCCGCCGGCTGGTCCTGGAGACCGCCGAGGACGAACGGCGGGAGGGCTCCCGCTGGCTGGAGATCCAGGTCGACCCGACCTCCTACGCGCCCCGGCTGGGCGGGCTGATCCCCGCCCTGGAGCTGATCCTGGACGCGGTCGAGCAGGCCGCCGCGGCCACCGGGGTGGGCATCCGGGTGCTGGTCGCGGCGAACCGGATGAGGTCCCCGATGGACGCCCGGACGCTGGCCCGGCTCGCCGTCCGCTACACCGACCACGGCGTGGTCGGCTTCGGCCTCTCCAACGACGAGCGCCGCGGCCTGGCCCGGGACTTCGACCGGGCCTTCGAGATCGCCCGCAAGGGCGGGCTGCTGGCCGCCCCGCACGGCGGCGAGCTGGCCGGGCCGGAGTCCGTCCGGGACTGCCTGGACGACCTGGGCGCCGGCCGGATCGGCCACGGCGTGCGGGCCGCCGAGGACCCGCGGCTGATGGCCCGGCTGGCGGACCGCCAGATCACCTGCGAGGTCTGCCCGTCCTCCAACGTCTCGCTCGGCGTCTACGAACACCCGGAAGAGGTACCGCTGCGCCGGCTGTTCGACGCCGGGGTGCCGCTGGCGCTCGGCGCGGACGACCCGCTGCTGTTCGGCAGCCGGCTGGTCGCCCAGTACGACCTGGCCCGCGACGCCCTGGGCTTCACCGACGCCGAACTCGCCGAGCTGGCACGGCAGTCGGTCCGCGGCTCGTGCGCCCCGGAGGCCGTCCGCAAGGAGCTGCTGGCGGACATCGACGCCTGGCTGGTCGACGGGCACCCGGCCCGCTAGAGCCCCTGGACACGGGCCCGCCAGGGCCCCTGGACACGCCTCAGAGCTTGACGCCCACCATCACGGGCTCGTTCACCAGCTCCACCCCGAAGGCCTCGCGGACCCCGTCCCGGATCTCCCGGGCCAGGGCCAGCAGGTCCTCGGCGGTGGCCGCGCCGCGGTTGGTCAGCGCCAGGGTGTGCTTGGTGGAGAGCGTGGCCGGGCCGTCGCCGTAGCCCTTGGCGAAGCCCGCCCGGTCGATCAGCCAGGCCGCCGAGGTCTTGGTGCAGCCCTCCGGGGCGGGGTAGGCGGGGGCGTCCTCGGCACCCGGGCGGGTGCGGAAGGACTCGTACTGCGCCGCCGTGAGCACCGGGTTGGTGAAGAAGGAGCCGGCCGACCAGGTGTCGTGGTCCGCCGGGTCCAGCACCATGCCCTTGCCGGAGCGCAGCCCCAGCACCGCGTCGTACGCCTCGCCCAGCGGCACCCGCTCGCCCTGCTCGACACCGAAGTGCCGGGCCACCTCGGCGTACTTGACCGGGGTGGAGAGCCCCGCGTGGTCCGCCAGGGCGAACCGCACCCGCAGCACCACGTAGCGGTCCGGCCGGGCCTTGAAGCGGCTGTGCCGGTAGGAGAACCCGCACTCGTCGTTCGAGAGGGTGACCACCTCGCCCGCCGTGCGGTCGTACGCGACCACCTCGGTGACGGTCTGGGCCACCTCCTGGCCGTACGCGCCGACGTTCTGCACGGGGGTGGCACCGGCCGAGCCGGGGATGCCGGCCAGGAACTCGATGCCGGCCAGGCCGTGCTCGCGCACCGCGCGGGTGACCGCCTCCGACCACACCTCGCCGGCCGCCAGCTCCAGCACAGTGCCGTCCAGGGCGAACCCGGTGGTGGCGACCCGCAGCACCGTGCCGGGGAAGCCGGCGTCGCCGATCACCAGGTTGGAGCCGCCGCCGAGGACCAGCAGCGGCTCACCGGCCGCGTCGGCCTCGCGGACGGCGGCGATCACCTCGTCGTCGGTGTGGGCGGTGACCAGCCGACGGGCCGGGCCGCCGAGCCGGAGCGTGGTGAGCGGGGCGAGGGGGGCGTCGTTTTCTACCAGCACGCCCACCAGCGTACGGGGACGGGGGCGGCCGCTCGGCCGCCCCCGTGACCCGCACCCCACCGTTCAGGCCTTCGAGGCCTCGGCCGGGACGGCCTCCTCTGCGCCCTGGACGCCCTCGACGCTCTCGACGCCCTGGATGCTCTCGACGCCCTCGTTGTCCGCCGCCCGCTCGATCGCGGCGGACTGCTCGGCGGCCACCGCTCCGGCGACCACCGCCCCGGCCTTCGCCGTCCGGCCCGGCAGCAGCAGCGCGCAGGCCCCGGCCGCCAGCACCACCGCGGCTCCGACGTACAGCGCGGGCCCCATCGCGTGGACGAAGGTCCCGGCCGAGCCGTCCCCGCCCTGCTCCGAGAAGACCGCCGCCAGCACGGCCACCCCGAGCGCGCCGCCGACCTCGCGCAGCGCGTTGTTGGCGCCGGAGGCGATGCCCTGCTCCTCGGGCCGGACGCTGTCCATCACCATGGCGGCGGTCGGCGCGAAGTACATCGACATGCCGACCCCGCACATCACCACGGCGGGCACCACCGGGCCGTACGCGTAGTGCCCGAGTCCGGCGCTGATCGCCGCGTACAGCGCCAGGCCGACGCCCTGCAGCACCAGCCCGAGCACCACGATCGGGCGGCCGCCGAGCCGGTCGGCCAGGATCCCGGCGAGCGGGGCGACGATCAGCCCCACCCCGGTCCACGGGAGCATCCGGACGCCGGCCTCCTCCGGGGTGTAGCCGCCGACGGTCTGCAGGTGCTGGCTGATCAGGAAGATCGAGCCGAACATCCCGAGCGACATCAGCAGGCCGGAGGCGTTGACGGCGGTGAAGGTCCGGTTGCGGAACAGCCGCATCGGGAGCATCGGGTGCTTCGCGCCGCGCTGCTCGTACCGGACGAAGGCGATCAGCAGCAGGACGCCGCCGGCCAGTGCGCCCAGCACCAGCGGGCTGGTCCAGCCGTCCGGGTTGCCGCGGATCAGGCCGAGCACGACGCCGAACAGGCCGAGGCTCACCAGCACCGTGCCGACCGCGTCCAGGGCCGGGTTGGCGCCCCGGCTCTCGCGCAGCTTGACGGCGGCCAGCGGCACCAGGACCACGCCGACCGGGACGTTCACCCAGAAGATCCACTGCCAGGAGAAGTTCTCCGTCAGGGTGCCGCCGACCAGCGGTCCGGTGGCGATGGCGAGGCCGTTGACACCGGCCCAGATGCCGAAGGCCATCCCGCGCTTGGCCGCCGGGACGGCGGCGGTCAGCAGGGTGAGGGTGAGCGGCATCGCCACCGCGGCCCCCACGCCCTGGAGGGCACGGGCGGCGATCAGCTCGCCGATGCCGGGCGAGAGCGCGGCCGCGGCCGAGCCGACGGTGAAGAGCGTGAGCCCGATCACGAACATCCGGCGGCGGCCGAAGCGGTCGCCGAGCGCCGCGCCGAACATCAGCAGCACGGCGAAGGAGAGGGTGTAGGCGCTGACCGTCCACTCCAGGTCGGACAGCCCGCCGCCGAGCTCCTCGCGGATGGAGGGCAGCGCGGTGGTGACGACCAGGTTGTCCAGCGCGGCCATGAAGCCCGCGAGGGCGGTGATCACCAAGGTCCAGACGCCGGTACGGCCGAGGCCCGGGCGCTCCGTGGCCGCCACCTCGGCCCCGGTCGCCTTCGCCACCTCGGCCCCCTCGGCCGCCTCCGCCGCCTCGGCCCCGGTCGCGCTTCCTGCTGTGTGCTCCGTCATGAACGTCCCCCCAGGATTTCCCGGATAGTTATTGATCACTAACTTTCGAGGGCCGAAAAGAGGGCCGCCCGGACCGCGCCGCGCGACCCGCTACCCGGCCTCCTCGCGCTCGCCGAAGCCGTCCCAGATCCGGTGCTCCCGGGGGAAGCCCAGCGCCACCAGGGCGTTGATCAGCATCCCGTACGCGAAGAACTCGGTGGTCCCCTGCACGTCGCCGCCGACCCGCTCCCGCACCCGCTCGAACAGCTCCCCCCACAGCCGCCGGGCGGTCTCGCCGATCTCGTCCTCACCGGCCATCCGGGAGGCGAACACCGAGACGTACAGCTGCATCTGCATCATCAGCTGCTCGCCGTCCTCGACCAGGCCCATGTACGCCTCGGACATCTTCGCGGCGGCCTCCTCGCCGGTCAGCCCGGCCGACGCCACGTCGAAGACCTTCCAGGTCTCCTCGATGCAGCGCTCGGCGGCCGCCGTGAAGATCGCCTGCTTGCCCGGGAACAGCCGGAACAGGTACGGCTGTGAGACGCCCACCCGGCGGGCGATCGACTCGGTGGACGTCCCGCGGTAGCCGTTCCTGGCGAACTCGATCATCGCGGCCCGGACGACGCTCTCGCGTCGCTCCTCCGCGCTCATCCGCATGCTCGTCTTCGCCATGGGCTCTAAGTTAGTGACCAATCACTATCTCGGCAAGGGCTCGGCACCGAAAAAACCCGACCGCCCCGGAACCCGTCGAACGGGCCCCGGGGCGGTCGGAGTGACGAAGGCCTCAGGCGAGCCGGACGACCGCCCGGGACATCCCCAGCACCTTCTGGCCGCCCGAGGTGGCCAGCAGGTCGACCTGGACCTTGCGGTCGTCCAGCTTCTTGGCGACCTTGGCGGAGACCTCGATCACCGCGCCGACCCCGTCGTTCGGCACCGGCACCGGCCGGGTGAAGCGGACGCCGTACTCGACCACCGCGGCCGGGTCGCCGACCCAGTCGGTGACCACCCGGATCGCCTCGGCCATGGTGAACATGCCGTGCGCGATGACGTCCGGCAGGCCGACCTCCAGCGCGAACTTCTCGTTCCAGTGGATCGGGTTGAAGTCACCGGAGGCGCCCGCGTACTGCACCAGTGTGGCGCGGGTCACCGGGAAGGACTGGGCCGGCAGCTGGGTGCCGACCTCGACCTCGTCGTAGTTGATCGCCATCGCGCTCACTCCCCCGCCTCGTCGGCGGCCCGGGCCACCAGCGTCATGATCGCCGTCACCACGTGCTCGCCGATCTCGTCCGCCACCTCGCCACGCACGGTGAGCACGTCGTTGCCCGCCAGCGACTTGATGTTGTCGATGGTCACCGCGACCGTCAGCCGGTCGCCGGCCTGCACCGGGCGGGTGTACTGGAACTTCTGGTCGCCGTGCACCACCCGGCTGTAGTCCAGCCCCAGCTCCGGGTCCTCGACGACCTGGCCGGCCGCCTGGAAGGCGATCGCGAACGGGAAGGTCGGCGGGGCGATCACGTCCCGGTGGCCCAGCGCCTTCGCGGCCTCCGCGTCGGTGTACGCCGGGTTGGCGTCCCCGATCGCGACCGCGAACTCGCGGATCTTCTCCCGGCCGACCTCGTACGGGGCGGTGGGCGGGTAGCTACGCCCGATGAAAGAGGGGTCGAGTGCCACGGCAGCTCCTCGGAACGCGGGTGGATACCCGGACGGGTACGAAAAAAGACTCCGGGCCGCATCCCCTGTTGAGGGATACGGCCCGGAGTCGAAGACCTGAATCACACAGGCCCGGCGCCCTGCAGCAGGGTCAGCGGGTCTCGCGGTGCGCGGTGTGCGAGTTGCAGCGGGGGCAGTGCTTCTTCATCTCAAGACGGTCCGGGTCGTTACGCCGGTTCTTCTTGGTGATGTAGTTCCGCTCCTTGCACTCCACGCAGGCCAGCGTGATCTTCGGGCGGACGTCGGTGGCAGCCACGGGAGTGCCTTCCTTGGACAACGAATAAGAACACAACAAGAGTAGCCGACCGGGAGTGCGATCTCCCGACCGACTACGCGGGGTAGCGGTGACCGGACTTGAACCGGTGACACAGCGATTATGAGCCGCTTGCTCTACCAACTGAGCTACACCGCCACAGTGATCAGCGGCCCGGCCGAAGCCGAACTGCCTTTCACCAGAGCCCCCATGCGGAATCGAACCGCAGACCTTCTCCTTACCATGGAGACGCTCTACCGACTGAGCTATAGGGGCGAACGAGGAAGAGATTACACGTTCCGCGCCCAGAGGTGAAATCCGTATCCCGGGGCGAAGACCGCAGGTCGGCGAGGTGCACGGACGGACGATCCAAGGCCGGGCGTTCGATCGGCCGACGAGCCGTACGCCCCGAGCCGATACGACTATTGCCCGCCTCCCGGCGCCCCGCCCCCGTGCGCCATAGGCTCGACGCTCATTGGCCGGGGCACCGGCCCGATCCCCCACGGGCCCACTGGCCAGCGCGAGAAGGAGCCGGCGATGGACAGCGCAGCCGCCGACGGGCCGCACTCAGGCCCCGGCCCGGCGGCCAACCCGCTCGGGCACGGCCCGGTCCTCCTGCTCACCGGGGCCCGGCTGGCCGACGGACGGGTGGTGGACGTGCGGGTCAGCGGCGACCGGATCCAGGCGGTCGGCACCGTCGGCAGCCTCGGCCCGCTGCCCGCCCTGCCCGGCGCCCCCACCGTCACCACCGGCGCCCGGATCGACCTCAAGGGCTACCTGCTGCTCCCCGCCCCCGCCGAGGCGCACGCCCACTACGACTGCGCCTTCTCCGCCGCCCTGCCCGCCCCGCCCCCGGACACCCCCGCCGACCTCACCCGCCGGATCACCGAGGCCGCGCTCACCTCGCTCGGCTACGGCGCCACCGCCCAGCGCACCCACGTCCGGATCGGCGACGTGCACGGGCTGCGCCAGCTGGAGGCGGTGCTCACCGCCCGCCAGGCGCTGCGCGGCCTGGCCGAACTCCAGGCGGTGGCGATGCCCCGACTGCTCACCGGCCGGGCCGGCGCGGACGGGCGGACCCAGCTGCGCGAGGCCCTCAAGCTGGGCGCCACGGCGGCCGGCGGCTGCCCGGAGCTGGACCCGGACCCGGCCGGGTACGTCCAACTGCTGCTGGAGGCTGCCCGGGAGGCGGACTGCCCGGTGGACCTGCACACCACCGCCGCCGACGCGACCCAACTCGCCCGCCTGACGGGCGCCCTGGCACCGCTGCGGCCTCGGGTGACGCTCGGGCCGTGCGGGGCGCTGGCCCGCGGCGGGGCCACCGTGCTGGCGACCAGCGGGGTGCGGGTGGTCTGGCTGCCGCAGAACGGCGGCTGCACCGGCCTGGAGGGCCGCCCCGCCGGACTCCGGCCAGGCCTGGTACGGGAGTTGACCGCGGCCCGGGTGCCGTTGGCGGCGGGCAGCGGAGCGCTGCGGGACCCGTCCAACCCGGTCGGCCGGGCCGACCCGCTGGAGGCGGCCTACCTGCTCGCGGCGAGCGGGGAGCTGGACCCGGACGCGGCGTACGACGCGGTGGCGAACCAGGCCCGGGCGGCGCTCGGGCTGCCGCCGGTGCGGGTGGACGCCGGGTTCCCGGCGGAGCTGCTGGCGGTGCGCGGGGACAGCCTGGCCGGGGCGCTCGCGGGCGGGCACAGCCGGCTGGTGGTGCACAGCGGCCGGGTGGTCAGCCGGACCAGCGCCGTCCGGGAGTTCGCGGACACCGTGGCGCTGGCGCTGCCCCGGCAGTCCGGCGGCACGGACTGCTGAGCGCGCGGGGGGCCGGGAAAGCCAAGGGGGGGGGGGGGCGCGGGGGGGCGGCCCCCCCCCCCCCCCGCCCCCCCCCGCCGGGCGGGGGGGGGGGGCCCCGCGCCCCCCCCCCCCCCCACGACCCCCCCCCCCGGGGCGCGCCC
>NZ_JBHYGR010000002.1:195665-206973 GCF_042738155.1 Kitasatospora sp. NPDC059088
GGGGGGCCCGCGCCGCCCGGGCGGCCGCGCGGGGGGGGCGCGGGGGGCGCCGCCCCACGCGCGGGGGGCCCCCCCCCGCGGCCCCCCCCCCCTCCCCCACTGCTGGCCGCCCTTGGCCGGCGGCTGGAGCGGTCCCGGCCTCCCCCACAAGGAGCAGGAACCGCTCGTTCCGGCACCGACACTACGACCACGGAACACCGCCCCCGACCGGCCTTGACGCTCCCCTGTCGCCCACCGGCCGGCTCTTGACGGCTCGTTGACGCCGCCCCGTTCGGGCCCGGCCCCACGACGCGTACCGGCGGCTACGGCACGGACCGGCCCCACGACGCCGACCGGCGACTACGGCACGGACCGGCACCCCTGGCACGGACCGGCGGCTACGGCACGTACCGGTAGCCGATCCCCGGCTCGGTGATCAGGTGCCGCGGCCGGGCCGGGTCGCGCTCCAACTTCCGCCGCAGCCCGGCCAGGTAGACCCGCAGGTAGTTGCCGCGCGCCTCCTGGGCCGGCCCCCACACCTCGCGCAGGATCTGCCGCCCGGGCACCAGCCGGCCGGGGTTGGCGAGCAGCAGGCTGAGGATCCGCCACTCGGTCGGGGTGAGCCGCACCGGTCCGCCCGGCCCGACCACCGTGGTGGCCGCGAGGTCGACGGTGTGGTCGCCGATCACCGGCCGGCCCGGCGGCGCCGGGCTCAGCGGCCGGCGCAGCACCGCCCTCAACCGGGCCAGCAGTTCGTCCATCAGGAACGGCTTGGTGAGGTAGTCGTCGGCGCCCGCGTCCAGCGCGCCGATCTTGTCGGCGGCGTCGGAGCGGCCGGAGAGCACGATGATCGGCGCCGCGCTGTGGGTGCGCAGTCCGCGCAGCACGTCCATGCCGTCGAGGTCGGGCAGGCCGAGGTCGAGCAGGACGGCGTCCGGGGCGGAGTGCGCGGCCCGGTCGAGTGCCTCGCTGCCGCTGGCGGCCGTGCGGACGGCGTACTGCCGGGCGCTGAGGTTGATCCGCAGGGTGCGCAGCAGGGCCGGTTCGTCGTCGACGACGAGGATCTCGCAGTTCTCGATGGTGTGCTCACTCATGGTGCGGTGGCTCCTCCCCGGTGGCACGGTGCTCGGTGGCGGCGGGCTCGGTGACGGCGGCCTCGGCGGCCGGTTCGGCGGCGGGCTCGGTGACGGCGGCCTCGGCGGCCGGTTCGGCGGCGGGCTCGGTGACGGCCGGCAGGGTGAGCAGCATGGTGGTGCCGCCGCCGGGGGTGTCCTCCACCTCCAGGCTGCCGCCCATGGCCTCGGCGAGGCCCCGGGAGAGGGCCAGGCCCAGGCCGACCCCGGTGGTGTTGTCGGTGTCGCCGAGGCGCTGGAAGGGCAGGAAGACCCGGTCGCGGTCCTCGGGGGCGATGCCGGGGCCGCGGTCGATCACCCGGATCTCGACCTGGTCGGCGTGGTGGCTGGCGGTGACCAGGACGGGCGCGCCGGGGGCGTTGTAGCGCAGCGCGTTGGTGATCACGTTGGCGAGCACCCGCTCCAGCAGCGGGGGGTCGGCGAGCACCGCCGGGGCGGTGTCCAGGTCGAGCGGCTGGACCGGCGCGTACGGGTCGGGGAGGCTGTCGAGCGCCCGGGGCAGGACCTCGTCCAGGTGGGTCTCGGTGAGGTGCAGGGTGAGCGCGCCGGCCTGGAGGCGGCTCATGTCGAGCAGGTTGTCGACCAGCCGGGTGAGCTTGACCAGCGATTCGTCGGCGGTTTCGAGGAGTTCGGTCTGGTCCTCGGGCGAGAACTCGACGTCCGGGCTGAGCAGCGAGCCGACCGAGGCGCGGGCGGCGGCCAGCGGGGTGCGCAGGTCGTGGCTGACGGCGGCGAGCAGTGCGGTGCGCATCCGGTCGGCGGCCTTGATCGGCTCGACCTCGGCGGCGACCACGGCCAGCCGGTCGCGCTCCAGCGCGGCGCCGACGTGGGCGGCGAAGGCGGTGAGCACCCGCTGGTCGGCGGCCGGCAGCCGGCGGCCGGTGAGGATCAGCACGGCGTCGACGCCGACCGGGACCTCGGTGGTCTCGTGCTGCGCCTCGTCCTCGTCCGGGTGCTCGGCCTCGCTGTGGGCGAGCACCTCGCCGTCGGAGCGGGAGAGCAGGACGACGGTCTGCATGCCGAAGGCCGTCCGGGACTTCTCCAGCAGGGCGGGCAGCGCGTCGGCCCCGCGCAGCACGCTGCCGGCCAGGGTGGAGAGGGTCTCGGCCTCGGCGGTGGCCCGGGCGGCCCGGGTGGTGAGCCGGCCGGCGTGGTCGACCACGGTGGAGACGGCGAGCGCGATGGCGGCGAAGACCACCAGGGCGACGATGTTGTTGGTCTCGCCGATGGTCAGGCTGTGGACCGGCGGGATGAAGTAGTAGTTCAGCAGCACCGAGGCGATGAACGCGGCCAGCAGGGCGGACATCGCGCCGCCGAGCAGGGCGACGATGACCACGCCGAGCTGGAAGATCAGCGCGTCGGTGGTGAGGTTGATGGTGTCGTGCGCCTGGGAGAGCAGGACGGTGAGCAGCCAGGGGATCACCAGGCCGGCCAGGTAGCCGACGACGGTGCGGCGCCGGGAGTGGCGCCGGCCCAGCGCGGGCAGCCGGCCGCGGCCGGTGAACTCGTGGGTGACCATGTGGACGTCGATGTCCTCGGAGGCGTCCACGGTCGTCTGCCCGGTGCCCGGGCCGGTGAGGAAGCGGTTGATCCGGCCGCGGCGGCTGGTGCCGAGCACCAGCTGGGTGGCGTCGTGGGCGCGGGCGAAGGCCAGCAGCGCGGTGGGGACGTCGTCGCCGACCACCACGTGGTAGCTGCCGCCGAGGCTCTCGACCAGTTGCCGCTGCTGGGCGAGCGCGCCGGAGGAGGCGCCGGCCAGGCCGTCGCTGCGGGACACGTGCACGGCCAGCAGCTCGCCGCCCGCGGCGGCGGCGATCCGGGCGGCCCGTCTGACCAGGGTCTCGCCCTCCGGGCCGCCGGTGAGGGCGACCACCACCCGCTCGCGGGTCTCCCAGACCCGGTCGATCTTGTGGCTGGCCCGGTAGTCGCGCAGCCCCTCGTCCACCCGGCCGGCCACCCAGAGCAGGGCGAGCTCGCGCAGGGCGGTGAGGTTGCCGACCCGGAAGTAGTTGGAGAGCGCGGCGTCCACCTTCTCCGCCTTGTAGACGTTGCCATGGGCCATCCGCCGGCGCAGCGCCTGGGGCGCCATGTCGACGAGTTCGAGCTGGTCGGCCCGGCGGACCACCTCGTCCGGGACGGTCTCGCGCTGCGGGATCCCGGTGATCTTCTGGACGACGTCGTTCAGCGATTCCAGGTGCTGGATGTTGACGGTGGTGATGACGTCGATCCCGGCGGCGAGCAGTTCCTCGACGTCCTGCCAGCGCTTGGCGTGGCGGCCGCCGGGGATGTTGGTGTGGGCCAGTTCGTCGACCAGGACGACGGACGGACGGCGGGCGAGCACCCCGTCGAGGTCCATCTCCTCGAACTCGGCGTCGCGGTAGGAGCGGTGGGCGCGCGGCAGCACCTCCAGGCCGTCGGTCATGGCCTCGGTGTGGCGGCGGCCGTGGCACTCGATGTACCCGATCACGACGTCGGCCCCGCGCTCCTGTCTGCGCCGGGCCTCGTCCAGCATCCGGTAGGTCTTGCCGACCCCCGGGGCGGAGCCGAGGTACACCCTCAACCGACCGGTGCGGATGCCGGAGCCGGGGGTGAGGTCGCGGGCCATGGGCACTGCTTCTTTCCATCAGGAGGTGGCGGCGGGGGACGGTGCGCGTCTGCGGGTACGGCGCGGCCGACCCGGGCGCGGGGAGCATCCTCCCGCGCCCGGGTCGGCCCGGTCATCCTGGTATGTCGTGCGGTGTCACTGTCCGATCACTTCTGCTCGGTCACTTCTGCGCGGTCATGTCCGCTCGGTCGGGTCCGCTCGGTCACTTCGCTTCGCTGATCGCCCGGTTGAGCAGGACGACGTTGACGCCCTCGTTGCCGAGGAAGCCGAGCGAGCGGCTCTCGGTGTACTTGTCGACCAGCCCGGCGACCGTCTCCACCGGCAGCTTGCGCTCCTTGGCGACCCGGTTCACCTGCTCCTTGGCGTAGACCACCGAGATGTGCGGGTCGAGGCCGGAGCCGGAGGCGGTCAGCGCGTCGGCCGGGACGCTCGCCGGGTCGACGCCGTCGAACGCGGCGACGGCGGCGCGGCGGTCGTTGACGGCCTTGAGCAGGTCGTCACTGTTCGGACCGAGGTTGCTGGCGCCGGAGCTGTCACCGGCGTAGTTGTTGGCGGAGGGCCGGGGCTGGAACCACTTCGGGTCCGGCACCGGGTCCTCCTTCGGGTCGTCGGGGTTCTTCTTGGGCAGGTTGTAGTTCTGGCCGAGGAGGCTGGAACCGATCACCTTCCCGTCGGACTTCACCAGCGAGCCGTTGGCCTTGTCGCTGAACGCGACCTGGCTGATCCCGGTGACCAGCAGCGGGTAGGCGACTCCCAGGATCACCGTGAGCACGAGCAGCACGCGCAGCGCGGTCCAGTGGGTACGGACGGTCGTCGGCAGGGGCTTGGACATGGTGTTTTCTCCTTCCCTGCGTCAGCTGAGGCCGGGGATGAACTGGACGATCAGGTCGATCAGCTTGATGCCGACGAACGGCACCACCAGACCGCCGAAGCCGTAGACCCCGATGTTGCGGCGCAGCAGCGAACTGGCGTCGGACGGGCGGTACTTCACGCCGCGCAGGGCGAGCGGGATCAGGCCGATGATGACCAGGGCGTTGAAGATGATCGCCGAGGTGATCGCGGACTGCGGGCTGTGCAGGCCCATGATGTTGAGGTGGCTCAGGCCCGGGTAGACCCCGGCGAACATCGCGGGGATGATCGCGAAGTACTTGGCCACGTCGTTGGCGATCGAGAAGGTGGTCAGCGCACCGCGGGTGATCAGCAGCTGCTTGCCGATCTCCACGATCTCGATCAGCTTGGTCGGGTTGGAGTCCAGGTCGACCATGTTGCCGGCCTCCTTGGCCGCCATGGTCCCGGTGTTCATCGCGACGCCGACGTCGGCCTGGGCGAGCGCGGGGGCGTCGTTGGTGCCGTCGCCGGTCATCGCGACCAGCTTGCCGCCCTCCTGCTCCTTCTTGATCAGGGCCATCTTGTCCTCGGGCGTGGCCTCGGCGAGGAAGTCGTCCACGCCGGCCTCCTCCGCGATCGCCTTGGCGGTCAGCGGGTTGTCGCCCGTGATCATGATGGTCTTGATGCCCATCCGGCGGAGCTCGTCGAACCGCTCCCGCATGCCCTCCTTGACCACGTCCTTGAGGTGGATGACCCCCAGGACGCGGGCGGGACGGCTGCCGACCTTGGCGGCCACCACCAGCGGGGTGCCACCGGCGGCGGAGATGCCGTCGACCAGGGTGGCGACCTCGTCGCCGACCGAACCGCCGTTCTCGGTGACCCAGTTGGAGACCGAGCCGGCCGCACCCTTGCGGACCTGGTGGACGCCGTCGGCCTCGTCCAGGTCCACGCCCGACATCCGGGTCTGGGCGGTGAACGGGACCCAGGTGGCGTGCGTCAACTCGCCCTGGGCGCGGGCCCGCAGGCCGTACTCGGTCTTGGCCAGGACCACGATCGAGCGGCCCTCGGGGGTCTCGTCCGCGAGCGAGGAGAGCTGGGCGGCACCGGCCAGTTCGTCCGTGGACACGCCCGGGGCGGGCAGGAACTCGGCGGCCTGGCGGTTGCCCAGGGTGATGGTGCCGGTCTTGTCGAGCAGCAGGGTGTTGACGTCGCCGGCGGCCTCGACGGCGCGGCCGGACATCGCCAGCACGTTGCGCTGGACCAGGCGGTCCATGCCCGCGATGCCGATCGCGGAGAGCAGCGCGCCGATGGTGGTCGGGATGAGCGCCACGATCAGGGCGACCAGGACGATCATCGACTGCGGGGCGCCCGCGTAGGTCGCCATCGGCTGGAGGGTGACGACCGCGACCAGGAAGACGATGGTCAGCGAGGCCAGCAGGATGTTGAGCGCGATCTCGTTCGGCGTCTTCTGCCGGGCGGCGCCCTCGACCAGGGCGATCATCCGGTCGATGAAGGACTTGCCGGGCTCCGAGGCGATCTTCACCACGATCCGGTCGGACAGCACCTTGGTGCCGCCCGTCACCGCGGAGCGGTCGCCGCCGGACTCGCGGATGACCGGCGCGGACTCACCGGTGATCGCCGACTCGTCGACGGACGCGACGCCCTCGACCACGTCGCCGTCGCCGGGGATGACCTGCCCGGCCTCGACCACCACGTGGTCACCGAGCTGGAGCGCGGTGCCGGGCACCTCCTCCTCGGCCTGGGTGGCGGGCCAGTCGGTGAGCCGGCGGGCGACGCTCTCGGTCTTGGTCTTGCGCAGGGTGTCGGCCTGGGCCTTGCCGCGGCCCTCCGCGACGGCCTCCGCCAGGTTGGCGAAGATCGTGGTGAGCCAGAGCCAGACGGTGATCGCCCAGGCGAACACCGACGGGCTGGCGATCGCGGAGACGGTGGTGACCACCGAGCCCACCTCGACCACGAACATCACGGGGTTCTTGACCATCACCCGGGGGTCGAGCTTCTTCACCGCGTCCGGCAGGGACGCGAGGATCAGCTTCGGGTCGAGGAGGCCGCTCTGCACTCTGTGCGGCGCGGCGGGCTCGGCCTTGTCGTCGGCCGGTGCGGGGTTGAGCGTAGGGGTGGACATCAGGAGAGACCTTCCGCGAGCGGCCCGAGGGCCAGGGCCGGGAAGTAGGTGAGGCCGACGACGATCAGGATCACGCCCGACAGCAGGCCCACGAACAGCGGCTTGTGGGTGGGCAGGGTGCCCGGAGTGGCCGGAACCGGCTGCTGCTGGGCGAGCGAGCCCGCCAGCGCCAGGACGAAGACGATCGGCAGCAGCCGGCCGAAGATCATCGCCAGGCCGAGCGCGGTGTCGTACCAGTCGGTGTTGACGGTGATGCCGCCGAAGGCCGAGCCGTTGTTGTTGGCGGCCGAGGTGAAGGCGTACAGCACCTCGGAGAAGCCGTGGGCACCGGAGTTGAGCATTCCGGCCCGCTCGCCCGGCAGGGCCATCGCCACACCGGTGCCGACCAGCACGAGGGTCGGGGTGGTGAGGATGTACAGCGAGGCGAACTTCATCTCCCGGCCGCCGAGCTTCTTGCCCAGGTACTCGGGGGTGCGGCCGACCATCAGGCCGGCGACGAACACCGCGACGACCGCCAGGATCAGCATGCCGTAGAGGCCGGAGCCCACACCGCCGGGCGCGATCTCGCCCAGCATCATGTTGAAGACCGTCAGACCGCCGCCGAACGGGGTGAACGAGTCGTGGAAGGAGTTCACCGCACCGGTCGAGGTCAGCGTGGTGGAGGCGGCGAAGATCGTGCTGGCGGCGATGCCGAAGCGCTGCTCCTTGCCCTCCATCGCCGCGCCCGCGGCCTGCAGGGCGGTGCCGTGGTGCGAAGCCTCGGACCAGGTCAGCAGGGCGGTCGAGGCGACCCAGAAGATGCCCATCACGGCGAGGATCGCGTAGCCCTGGCGGTTGTCCCCCACCATCCGGCCGAAGGTCCGCGGCAGGGCGAACGGGATCAGCAGGATCAGGAAGATCTCGACCAGGTTGGAGAAGCCGGTCGGGTTCTCGAACGGGTGCGCCGAGTTGGCGTTGAAGAAGCCGCCGCCGTTGGTGCCGAGGAGCTTGATGACCTCCTGGGAGGCCACCGGGCCGCCCGGGATCTTCTGCACCTCGCCGCTGAGGGTGGTCACGTCGGTGAAGCCGTGGAAGTTCTGGATCACCCCGGTGGCGGCCAGGACCAGGGCGAAGACGATCGAGATCGGCAGCAGCAGGCGCAGGTTGATCCGGGTGAGGTCCACCCAGAAGTTGCCGACCCGGTCGGTCCGGTTCCGGGTGAAGCCCCGGATCAGCGCGGCGACGACGGCGATGCCGACGGCCGCGGAGACGAAGTTCTGCACCGCCAGGCCCGCCATCTGCGCCAGGTGGCCCATCGCGGACTCACCGGCGTAGGACTGCCAGTTGGTGTTGGCGACGAAGGAGATGGCGGTGTTCCAGGCCTGGTGGCCCTCCATCTGCGGAACGCCCAGGTTCAGCAGCAGGTAGCCCTGGAGCCGGATCAGGCCGTAGAGGAAGAGCACCGAGACGGCCGAGAAGGCGATCACCGAGCGCAGGTACACCGACCAGCGCTGATCGGCGTCACCGTCGACGCCGATCACCTTGTAGATGCCGCGCTCGACTCTGAGGTGCTTGGAGGTGGTGAGGACCTTGGCGATGTAGTCGCCGAGGGGGCGGTAGCACAGGGCCAGCGCGCCGACGAGGGCGAGGGCCTGCAGCCAGCCCGCGAGAGTGGATCCCATGTCAGAACTTCTCCGGGAAGATCAGCGCCACGACGAGGTAGCCGACGAGAGCGACGGCCACGACCAGACCAGCGATGTTCTCCGCGCTCACAGCTTCTCCACCCCCCGCGCGATCAGGGCGATGACGGCGAACACGGCGACCGTGACACCGACGTAGATGAGATCGGACATGGGCTCCACCAGCGTGGTTCGGAAGATGCCGCGACCGGGCCGAATGGCTTCCGTGCGGCACCGGCGGACGACCGGCAGAGGAAGCAAATCAGCCGTCTAAGGCGCGTTAGGGCTCCCTGACGCCCTCCATACGGGTGAACGCAGTGCGTTGACGCGACCTTGACGTCCGCTTCACCGGGCCGAGACCGACGTGATCGGGCCGAGACCGTCGTAAGCCTGCTGGGGCCCCCGGCACGCACCGGGCCCCGGTACGGCCGCAGCCGTACCGGGGCCCGTGGGTTCACCCGTCAGTCCCCTAGCGCCCCCGCGGTCACATCCGCATCCGCAGGCGGCAGACCACCGCGTCGGTGTGCCGGCGCAGGGCGCGGTCGATCACGGCGCCGCGCCGGTTCTGCAGCGCGCGCTGCCACCAGTGGGCGGGCTCGACCTCGGGGATCAGCACGGTGAGCCGGTCGTACGCGTGCTCCTCGCCCAGCTGGTTGACGAAGTCGGCGATCGGCTGGCCGAGCCGCCGGTGGTCCTCCGCGATCTCCAGCAGGGGCACGCCGGGCTGCCACAGCTCCCAGTCCCGGCGCAGCGCCTCGGCGTCCGCCGGGTCGTGCACCACGGTCACCGCGAACACCTCGTCGCCCAGCGAGAGCGCCGCCGACAGTCCGTCCCGGGTGAGCCGGGTGATGGCCGTCACCGGGACCACCACCAGGCTGCGCTGACGGGTCACCGCGCCCGGCACCCGGCCGAGTTCCAGCCGCTCGCCGATCCGCCGGTAGCTGCGGTGGATCGCCTCGAACAGCACCACCAGCAGGGGCAGGGCCACCACGATGCCCCAGGCGCCCTCGGTGAACTTGGTGCCGGTCACCACGAGGGTCGCGACACCGGTCAGCACCGCGCCGAAGCCGTTCAGCGCGGCCTTCCATCGCCAGCCGGCCGGGCGGTTCAGGTACCAGTGCCGGACCATGCCGACCTGGCAGATGGTGAAGCCGACGAACACGCCGATCGAGAACAGCGGCACCAGGTCGTTGACGTCGCCGCCGGAGCCGACCAGCAGCGCGGCCGACACCGCGGCCAGGAACAGCACGCCGTACCGGTACACCTGGCGGTCGGCGCGCAGCGCGAAGACGTGCGGGAGGTGGTTGTCCCGGGCGAGCAGGTCCATCAGCACCGGCAGGCCGCCGAAGGAGGTGTTGGCGGCGAGGCCGAGCAGCACCACGGTGGCGAACTGGACGACGAAGAAGCCGGCGCCGTGGCCGAGCGAGGCGTCCGCGAGCTGGGCGAGCACGGTGACGCCGTCGACCGGCTGGAGGTGGAAGCGGCCGATCAGCACGGCCAGGCCGATCAGCATCACGCCGAGCAGGGCGCCGAGCGCGACCTCGGTGTGCTGGGCCCGCTTCACCCGCGGGGTCCGGAAGGAGGGGACGGCGTTGGCCACCGCCTCGACGCCGGTCAACGCCGAACAGCCGGCCGCGAAGGCCTTGAGCAGCAGCAGCGCGCCGACCGCGGTGGCGTTCTCGGCGAGCACCGAGGCGTGGCCGGCGGCGGCCGCCGTGCTGGCCGGGGCGTCCCGGAACAGGCCGACCACGATGATCGCCAGGATGGAGAGCACGAAGACGGCGGTCGGCACCAGGAACCAGCGCGCCGACTCGGCGATGCCGCGCAGGTTGACGGCGGTCACCAGGGCGAGCACGCCCAGGCAGAGCCAGACCCGGTCGTCGTACAGGCCGGGGATCGCGGAGGTCAGCGCCGCCACTCCGGCGGTCACCGAGACCGCGACGTTCAGGATGTAGTCGATGACCAGCGAGGCGGCCGCGGTCAGCGCCGTCCGGCGCCCCAGGTGGGCCTTGGCGACGGCGTACGAGCCGCCGCCGTCCGGGAAGGCCGCGATCACCTGCCGGTAGGAGGCGACCAGCACCGCGAGCAGGACGGCGATCGCCACCGTGACCGGCACCGTGAAGCCCAGCCCGTACGCGCCGGCCGCGGCCAGCACCAGCACGATCGACTCCGGGCCGTAGGCCACCGAGGCCATCGCGTCCAGCGACAGCGCCGCCAGGCCGCCGAGCGCGCTGAGCCGGTGCCGCTCGTCGCCCGCCCCGGTGTCCGGCGGTTCGTCGGCCGTGACGGCCGGGGTGGAGATGGCGCTGGACATCGGACGGACCTCCGCAGTCGGTAGTTGCTCCGAATCCTGCGGTTCGCGCGCCCGGGGCGCGCCCGTCCCCTACGCGTTCCTGACGCCGTCACCAGCGCCCTTGACGCGGCCTTGACGCCACCGCCGTACGGCGGAAGGGGGGCTTGGCGGGGGTGGGGTGAGCCGTGGTCCCGGCGGGCGCCGGTTGGGAAGACGATCAGCTCGGTCGAAGGACTCCCACCCCCGACCCCCCACTCTGCTGCCCCCCAAACGTAATTGCAAGCTATGTGCAACAAGTGCCCGACAACCCCGCCCGGACGCCCCCGCCGTTCGATTCCGCCCGGACCGCACGAAAAAGGCCCCCGATCCGCGTTTCCGCAGATCGGGGGCCGTTTCTCTATCCTGTGGCTGGTGCAGGGTTCGAACCTGCGTAGCTTGCGCGACAGATTTACAGACCACGCACGTGATGGCCTCTGACCTGCGGAAGGACCACGCCCGACGCGGCCGATCCCACGCATGCCCCACGGAACGCTGAGTCCACCTCCCGGAGAGATGGGGGGTGGCCCCGGGGGGGGGGTGGGGGGGCGGGGGCGGGGGGGGGGGCGCCCCCGCGGGGGGGGGGGGGGGGGGGTGTTGAAAACATGACGCGGCGCCCCCCCCCGACAGGGT
>NZ_JBHYGR010000002.1:206983-207325 GCF_042738155.1 Kitasatospora sp. NPDC059088
CACCACCCCCCCCCCCCCCGCGCCCACCCCCCCACCCCCCACCACACCCGAGCCCCCCCCCGGCTATAATTAGATATAACCCGGTTTTTTTTTACCCATCTCCTCAAGGCGGGCGGACAGCAACCCTGAGGAGTCCGGTCTCCTGTCCGGCAAATCCTCGCAGCTCAGCGCACCTCACAGGACACCCGGACAGCCCGGACACATGCCTCTGCTCCGCCTGTCCGAGCAACCCAGGATCCGACTCGAAGGGGGGGGGGGGCGGCGGGGGAGGTGAGGAGAGGCTCCCCCCCCCCCCCCAGCCAAGCGACGCGGAGAGGTAACACCAAATACCACACAGAGCGC
>NZ_JBHYGR010000003.1:0-8491 GCF_042738155.1 Kitasatospora sp. NPDC059088
GCCTCGTACTGGACGTACTTGGGCGATTCGGGCGTGCGTCCAGGCGGGATGCCCGGCGTCGCGCGCCTGGCAAGATCCGCCGGACAGGCCCTAGAGGACGGGGATTCCTCCCGCGCCTGCGGCACGGTCACCCGTGGTCCGAAGGTCACCGAGGTGGGTTCCCCGTTCAACGGGCCGTGCCTGGCGTGGGATCGCCACGCCAGGTCTGACCGGTCCTCCAGAGGCGTTTAGCCTGTCCGCCTGCCCGGCGGCCAGGATGTTGCGAGCAGCGTTGAGGTCACGGTCATGGAGAACACCGCACACCTGACAGGCCCACTCGCGTACGTGCAGGGGCTTGGGTCCGTCGCGGTGTCCGCAGTCCGAGCAGAGCTGGGAGGACGGGAACGTGCGGTGCACGATCCCGACATGGCGTCCGTACCGGGCGGCCTTCTCCTCAAGAAGGCGCCGGAAGGTGGCCCATCCGGCGTCGTGGACGGACTTGGCCAGACGGCCACGGCCAAGGCCACGTACGTTCAGATCCTCCAGGTACACCGCTTGGGTTTCGCGGATCAACGTGGTGGTCTGTTTGTGCGGCCAGTCCATGCGGGTGTCGGCCACCTTGGCGTGCGCCCGGGCGACCTTCCGGCGGGCCTTGGCCCGATTCTTCGATCCCTTGGCCTTGCGGGACAGCTCCCGCTGCGCAGCCTTGAGTTTCCTCTCCGCCTTGCGGAGGAAGCGGGGGTTGTCGATCACGCTGCCGTCGGAGAGGACGGCGTAGGTGGTCAGCCCGAGGTCGATGCCGACCTCGGCATCGACCTCGGGCAGGTGCTCGGGTTCGACGTCCACGACGAAACTGGCGTAATACCGCCCGGCCGCATCCAGCACGATCGTCACGGACGACGGGTCGGCAGGCAGTGCCCGCGACCACTTCACCCGTACATCGCCGATCTTCGCCAGGTTCAGCTTCCCATTGCCCCGGATGCGGAACCCGTTGAGGGTAAAGCGCAGAGACTGCCGGCTGTCCTTGCGCGACTTGAACCGCGGAAGCCCGACCGGCCGACCGGCGCGCTTGCCGGATACCGAGTCGAAGAAGTTCCGGTACGCGGTGTCCAGATCCCGCAGGGACCGGATCAGCGGATCCACCCCGACCGAGGCCAGCCACGCCCGCTCAGGGGTCTTCTTCGCCGCCGTGATCACCTGCTTCTGCAAATCGGTGCTCTTGGGGTAGGGCAGGCCGCCCTTACGGGCTTCCTTTCGCGCCGCGAGGGCGTCGTTGTACACCACCCGCGCACACCCGAACGTCCGGACGAGCGAAGCACGCTGACCTGCCGTCGGGTAGATGCGATACGAGTACCGAAGATGCACCAGATCAACCTACCGACAGGCACTGACAACGGCCCACGTCGGCGCCCCCGAGGATCACTCCGCCGCTTCGCGGCTCCGGGCCAAGCCCCCATTCCTCCCCGGCCCGAAGGCCGGAGCAACCTGGGAGATCAAAGGTGAGCCGTCCCTCTACCGTCCCCGGGGCCGAACTGGCCCGTGAACTGGCCGCCGTACTGCGCGGGGAGGTCCGTTTCGACGCCGCCGAGCGCGCGGTGTACAGCCAGGACGCCTCCAACTACCGGCAGCTGCCGCTCGGGGTGGTCAAACCCGCGGACCCGGACGACGTGCGCACCGCGCTGGCACTGTGCCGGGAGTACGGCGTACCGGTGGTGGCCCGCGGGGCCGGGACGAGCGTCGGCGGGCAGGCGATCGGCCCCGGTGCGGTGGTCCTGGACTTCCGCCGCCACCTCGGTGCGGTGCTGGAGGTGGACGCCGAGGCCCGCACCGCCCGCGTCCAGCCCGGCACCGTGCTGGACGACCTCCAGCGCGCCGCCCGGCCGTACGGGCTGCGCTTCGGCCCGGACCCGTCCACGCACAGCCGCTGCACCCTCGGCGGCATGATCGGCAACGACTCCTGCGGCTCCCACTCGCTCGCCTGGGGCCGCACCGCCGACAACGTGGAGCGGCTGGAACTGCTGCTCGCCGACGGCACCGAACTGACCGTCGGCGGGCGGCTCACCGCCGCCGAGCGCGCGGCGCTGACGCACCGGCCCGGCCGGGCCGGCCGACTGCACCGCGAACTCCAGGAGTTCACCGACCGCAACCTCGCCGTCATCCGGCAGGGCATGCCGCAGCTGCCCCGCCGCACCTCCGGCTACCCGCTGGACGCGCTGCTGCCCGAACACGGCCACGACCTGGCCCGGGCGCTGACCGGCACCGAGGGCACCTGCGCGCTGCTGCTGGGCGCCACCGTCCGACTGGTCGAGGACCCGCCGGCCCGCGCCCTCGTGGTGGCCGGCTACCCCGACGAGGGCGCCGCCGCCGACGCCGTCCCCGCGCTGCTGCCGTACGGTCCGCTCACCGCCGAGGGCATGGCCGCCGACCTGATCGCCGCCCTGCTCGCCGCCGGCCCGCGCCCGCCCGCCCTGGACCGGCTGCCCGCGGGCGGGTGCTGGCTGTTCCTGGAGACCGGCGGCGCCACCGCCCTGGCGGCCTACCAGGCGGCCCGCCGACTGGCCGACGCGGTGCGCCGGGAGCCCGCGGCCGCCGTCGCCCTGGTCACCGACCCGGTCGAGCAGCGCCAGCTGTGGGCGGTCCGGGAGGCCGGCGCCGGGATCGTCACCCGCCTGCCCGGCGGCGGCCAGGCCTGGCCCGGCTGGGAGGACTCCGCCGTCCCGCCCGAGCGGCTCGGCGACTACCTGCGCGGCCTGCGCGCCCTGCTGCGCCGGCACGGCCTGCACGGCGTGCCGTACGGGCACTTCGGCGACGGCTGCGTGCACCTGCGGATCGACTTCCCGCTGGACCGGCCGCACGGGGCGCCGGTCTTCCGGGAGTTCCTGGAGCAGGCGGCCGACCTGGCGGTCTCGTACGGCGGTTCGCTCTCCGGCGAGCACGGTGACGGGCAGGCCCGGTCCGAGCTGCTGCCGCGCATGTACCCGCCCGAAGTCATCGCCCTGTTCGGCGAGTTCAAGCGGATCTGGGACCCGGAGAACCTGCTCAACCCGGGCGCCCTGGTCGACCCCCGCCCGCTCGACGCCGACCTGCGCTTCGTCACCGCCCCGCGCCGCCCGCTGCCGCTGGCCCTGCCGTACGAGCAGGACGACGGCAGCCTCACCAGGGCGGTGCACCGCTGCGTGGGTGTCGCCAAGTGCGTGGACCCGACCACCGGGGTGATGTGCCCGAGCTACATGGCCACCGGCGAGGAGCGGCACTCCACCCGGGGCCGGGCCCGGCTGCTGGCCGAGATGCTGCGCGGCGAGGCCGTGCCGGACGGCTGGCGCTCGGCGGAGGTGCGGGAGGCCCTGGACCTCTGCCTGAGCTGCAAGGGCTGCGCGAGCGACTGCCCGGTGCACGTCGACATGGCGACCTACAAGACCGAGTTCCTGTACCAGCACTACCGGCGGCGGCCCCGCCCGCTCGCCCACTACTCGATGGGCTGGCTGCCACTGTGGCTGCGCATGGTCGCACCGGCGCCCGCGGCCGCCAACACGCTGGCCCGCTCCCGGGCCGGCGCCCTGCTCAAACGGCTCGGCGGGATCGACCGGCGCCGGGTGCTGCCGGTCCTCCCGCCCGAGACCTTCACCCGCTGGTACCGGCGCCACCGCGCCACCCGCCCTACCCCGGCGGGCGCCCGACCGGTCCTGCTGTGGCCGGACACCTTCTCCGACCACCTCCAGCCCGACGTCCTGCGCTCGGCCGTCGAGGTACTGGAACACCTGGGCTTCGACGTCCGACTGCCCGACGGGCCGGTGTGCTGCGGCCTCACCTGGTACTCCACCGGTCAACTCGGCACCGCCCGGCGGGTGTTGCGGCGCAGCCTGGCGGCCCTGGCGGCCACCGGGCTCCCGGCCGACACCCCCGTGGTCGGCCTGGACCCCAGCTGCACCGCCACCCTGCGCGAGGACCTGCCCCGACTCCTCGGCGCGGAAGGCCGCCCACTCTCCCAACGGACGCGCACCTTCGCCGAGTTCATCGACGAGTACGCTCCGGAGGCGCCGCTCCCCCCGGTCCGGCTGGAGGCCGTCACCCAGACCCACTGCCACCAGCACGCGGTGCTCGGCAGCGCCGCCGACCGCCGGGTCGAGGCCCGACTGGGCCTGGACAACCGGGTACTGGACTCCGGCTGCTGCGGGCTGGCGGGCAACTTCGGCTTCGAACGGGGGCACTTCGAGGTGTCCCGGGCGATCGCCGAGCGCGTCCTGCTGCCCGAGGTCCGGGCCGCCGGGCCCGACACCGTGGTGCTCGCGGACGGGTTCAGCTGCCGCACCCAGATCGCCCAACTGGCCGACGGGCGACGGGCCCTGCACCTGGCCGAGCTGATCGCCCGGGAGCTGCGGGAGCAGTCTTCGGAGTGAGCTAGAGCGTGTCTCGTTGATGGGCTGAGCTGTTGATCGGATGTGTCCGCTCGGTTGGTAGTTAGCGATGCGATGTGGGGCCGGATCGAGCCGTTGATGCCGGCCGATCCGGTTCGTGGCCGTCGGTGGGCCGATCACCGCCGTGTCCTTGAGGCCATCGCCTGGAAGTACAGGACTGGTTCGCCTTGGAGGGACCTACCGGAGGAGCTCGGTCCGTTCCAGACCGCGCACAAGAGGCTGCTGCGTTGGGCGCTCGACGGCACGTGGCAGCGGATCTTTCACACCGTGCTGGCCGCCGCGGATGCTGAAGACGAGATCAGCTGGACCGTCTCGGTGGACTCCACCGTCTGCCGGGCCCACCAACACGCGGCTGGCGCACGCAAAGGGGATCACGGCCGTGGCGAGCCGGCCGACCACGCGCTCGGACGTTCACGCGGCGGGCTGAGCACGAAGGTCCATCTGGCCAGCGATGCCCAGGCCCGGCCGCTCGCCATGGTGGTGACGGCGGGGCAGGCTGGCGATGCCCCGGCGTTCACAGCCGTCATGGCCGCGATCCGGGTGCCGCGCCTCGGCGGGGGACGCCCTCGGACCAGACCTGACACCGTGATCGCGGATCGCGCCTACTCTGCTCGCGCGATCCGCTCCCACCTGCGTGAACGGCACATTCGGGCGGTTGTCCCACAGCCGGTGGACCAGGTCCGCCACCGGCTGCGGCGCGGCTCGCAGGGAGGCCGCCCACCAGGTTTCGACCGCGAGGCCTACAGGGGACGGAACACGGTCGAACGGTGCATCGCCCGCTTGAAGCAGTGGCGCGGCCTGGCGATGCGAACTGACAAACTCGGCGTTGTCTACCAGGCCGCGCTCCACGTCGCCGCCGTGCTGATATGGCTCCGCAGGTGACCTGGAGCCAGCCCGGTGCTCCTCGCGGCCGGGGTTCGCCTTGTGACTTGTCCAGCGGGTGGGTCTGGGATGCCGTGGCTGAGAGCGGTTGCTGACGCCCGGTCATGCAGAGGAGTTGAATCAGATATTCGAGTCATGCCGTTCATTGAGCCGAACGGGTGGCATGCTGGTTGGGCGGATGCGCCAGGGGAATTGTTTGTTCGCTGCCCGGGCCCGGGCAGCGAGCCCCCTTCCGGACAGGACGTTCCCATGCGCCTTCGCAACGCCGGTGTCGCCGCCCTCGGCGCCCTCACACTCCTCCTCGCCGTCCCCGGCTCCGCCAACGCCGCCACCGGTGACTTCCTCTACAAGTACGGCCTGCTGGGCGGCCAGGAGGGACTACTGCCCGACCCCGTGAGCGGCGTGTGCCTCAACCTGGACGGGGCCACCGACCTCGAACCGGCCACCTCCCCGCGGAACTTCACCAACGCCACCGCCACGGTCTTCCTGGACACCGACTGCAACGGCGACGTCTACTACGTGATGAACCCGGGCAAGAAGCTTGGCCCCCTCTTCAGGATCCGCTCGGTCATCTTCTCGTAGCCTGCAGCCACGCCGCCGAAGGCCACCGCGCGAGGGGCCGGCCCCGGGGACCGACACGAGCGGGGCCTGCCCCGGGGACCGACACGAGCGGGGCCTGCCCCGGGGACCGACACGAGCGGGGCCTGCCCCGGGCAGGACTATGACCGGCCGACAGGCTGCCCGCAGCGATCGGGTGCGACGCCCGCGACGATACCTGGCCAGCAGAGACGATCAGATGTGCGAGCTTTGAGAGTTCTGCGAGCGCCGGATCGTGTCCGGACAGGTTGACCGAGCCGCGACAAAAGGGCGGGGTGGCCGGTTTCCCGGGCTGGCCCAGGGGGCGTTCGGCTGACCGGCTCCGAGATGGATCAGTCCCGCTGGGCTTCGCGGGTGGCCGGACGGCCGGGTGGACCTGTTGCCGGTCGATCCGCGGGGGCATCTGCCCGAGACGACGTGGGGGGTACTCGGGGACCGGGCCTGTTCGCATTATCGCTGGTGTACTCGTTGTTTGAGCGCCCTGAGAGGGATCTGCCTCTGGAGCTGGCGTAGCGGCCGCCGAGGTGCGCGAGCGAGACTAGCCCGGTTCACAGCCGACCTGCCGGTCCGGGCGGCCATTCTCGGTTGAGCGTCTGCGAATGACCGTTCCGCAAGCGCATTCAGCCCGCACTGATGGCGGGAGTTGCCCGTAGCCTCGGCCGGAAGCCGAGGCCAGCAAGCACCCCGTGCCTTCGGGACATCAAGGAGACACGCCCTAGGCGTGCTCGGCGAGGAAGGCACCGGCGTGAGCGGCGGCCTCCTCCCGGGTCGGGTGGCCGGCGGCCGCCTCGCCGCTCACCCCGTCGGCGCCGACAGCCGTCCAGTGCCAGCCGTCGGCGGCCCGGTCCGCGGCCAACTCGAATGTTCCGCCGAACAGTTCGAGCGAGCCGGGCCGGGCCGCCGGACGGCTGACGGCCTCCGGCCACTTCTTCCGGGCGCCCTGCCGGGTGATGCCCCAGACGGCGCCCAGCTGCTCGTAGCTGGCGCCGTAGGAGCCGGCGGTGGCGGCCGCGGTCGCGGCAAGTCGCTCGACCTCACCGTCAGGCAGCCAGCACGGAGAGGGCGATCTCGGCCGGATCGGCGTGCCACATCCGCTCCTCGGGCAGCCCGGTCGCCCGGGCTCGCACGGCGGCGGCGACGGGATTGAGCGCGTCGAGGAGGGCCTTGGCCAGTTCGGCCTGCTCCTCGGTGGTGATCTCCACAGCAGTCATGGCGACAACCACAGCTACCAACAGGGTCGACGACAACCAAAGTCACCGCCCGAATCGATCCGGCCCGAGCGGCGACCTCGCGCCCCGCTTCTCGGGCGCGAACGGGGCCCCGGAGGCGAGCCCGCGGTAGCCGACCACCAGCGCCTCCCCCAGGAAGCCCACGCCGATGGAGAGTTGGACCGGACGGGCGTCCGCCGCCAGGCCGCCGCGCTCGGCGAGCAGCGCGAAGCCCGCCATCGCGGCGAGCGAGACCACGGCCACCAGGAAGGACCGCCCGGTGTAGCGCTGCCACAGCACGCCCTCCCGCTCGTACACCCGGATGGTGGCGCCGCGCAGCGCGCCGAGGCCGACACCGAGCGCCGCACCGGCGCCGATCCAGACGTAGTCGCCCACCCCGAGGCCGTGCCGCTGCGACAGTGCCCACAACCCGAGGGCGGTGAGCACCACCGGCGGCGCGAAGAGGTCCCGCGCGTTGAGCGGCTCACCGCGCAGCCGCCGGACCACCACCACGGCCACCACGACCCCGATCAGTGCCACGTGCACCCAGTTGCCCATCCCCGCCCCACTCCCCGATTTTTATAGCTCAGCCGTGCTAAATCAGCCCAGGCAGCAATGTAGCTCGCCCGTGCTATAACGGCAACATGCCGAAGATCGTCGACCCCGTCGAACGCCGCCAGGCCGTCGCCGACGCCGTCCTGCGCGTCGCCGCCCGGGAGGGCCTGGAGCACGCCTCACTGCGCAACGTCGCCGAGGAGGCCGGACTCGCCGTCGGCTCGGTCCGCCACTACGTCGCCGGCAGCTCCGAGCTGATGCTCTTCGCGATGCAGGAACTGGCCCGTCGGATCGACGCCCGCGTCCGCACCCACGCCCGCGCCCTGCTCGACCCGGAGCCCACCCCCGGTACCGACCGGCGCGAGCAGACCGCCCGGCTGCTCGCCGAGACCCTCCCACTGGACGCCCGGCGCCGGGAGGAGTCCGCACTCTGGCTCTCGTTCGTCACCGCCGCCCGCACCCGGCCCGAACTACGTCCCCGCGCCGCCGAGTTGCAGGCCGGCCTGGACGAACTGGTGCGGCGCGTCCTGGTCGAGACCGAGCGCTCCGGCGCGCTGCTCCCCGGCCTCGACCTCGACGTCGAGACCCGCCGGCTCTCCGCCCTGCTGGACGGCCTCACCCTGCAAGCCGTCCAGCACCCCGACCTGGTCGGCCCGGACGCACTGCGCGCGGTGCTGCGCCGCCACCTCGACACCCTGGCGAGCGGCTGACGACGCGCCGAGGAACCCGCCGCCCGGGCGAGCCCGGTCCACGCGGTGGGGCGCGGGCGGCCCCCCCCCCCCCCCCCGCCGGCCCCCGGCGCCCCGCCCCCCCCGCGAGGTTCGGGCGCGCGCCGCGGCGCGCGCCCGCACCCAA
>NZ_JBHYGR010000003.1:8501-37567 GCF_042738155.1 Kitasatospora sp. NPDC059088
CCCCGGCCCCGCGCCCCCCCCCCCCCCGCGTCCCCCGCCCCCGGGGCGCCCCCGCCCACCGCGGGGGGCGGGGGGCGCCCCGCCCCCGCGGCCGGTCCGGCCGGGTCAGCCCTGCAGCGCCTCCTTCTTCGGCGCCGCCTCGGCGCAGACCGCCGACACGAACTCCGCGAGCCGGGCCTGCGGCAGCCCGCGGGCGATGTCGGCCTCGCTGATCATGCCGACCAGCTTGTGCTCCGGGTGGTTGATCACCGGCAGGCGGCGCACCTGGTACTGCTCCATCACCCGCAGCACCTGCTCGCAGTCCTCGTCCGCCTCCACCGTCATCGGCCGGCCGAGCGCCAGTTCACCCGCCGTCACCTCGGACGGGTCGCGGCCCTCCGCGACGCAGCGCAGCACGATGTCGCGGTCCGTCACGATGCCCAGCAGCCGGTCGTTCTCCCCGCAGATGGGCAGCGCGCCCACGTGTCGTTCCCGCATGATCCGGGCGGCGGCGGCGAGCGTCTCGTGCTCGCGGATGCACTCCGCCCCCGGGTGCATGATGTCGCTGGCGATGGTCATGGTCCGCCTCCTGGCCTGGCTTCCAGCCCCTCGTCCATCCTGGTCCGACCGGGTGACCCACGCCACCGGGCCCGGGCGGGCCCGGTGGCGCTCAGGACGCCGCCCCGGGCTCGGCACGCTCCGCCGGGCCGGGCGCCTCCGGGTCCGCCCCGTCCGAACCCAGCCCGTCCAGCTCCGCTCCGTCCAGCGGCGACGCGTTCAACAGCTTCTCCAACGGCGGCAGTTCGTGTCGGGGCCGCTCGTGCGGGAGCTCCTCCTCCGGCACCTCCCCGCGCTCCACCGCCTGCTCCGCGGACTTCGCGGCGGCGGCGACCGCGGCGGCCGCCAGCAGGTCCCGCTGCTGGGACTCCGTCGCGCTGTCCAGGAACCGCAGCAGCTCCACCGGGAACGGCAGCACCAGCGTCGAGTTCTTCTCCGCCGCCACCTCCACCACGGTCTGCAGCAACCGCAGTTGGAGCGCCGCCGGGGTCGCGCTCATCACCGCCGCCGCCTCCGACAGCCGGGCCGAGGCCTGGAACTCGCCGTCCGCCGTGATGATCCGCGCCCGCCGCTCCCGCTCGGCCTCCGCCTGGCGCGCGATCGAGCGCTTCATCGACTCCGGCAGGGCGACGTCCTTGATCTCCACCCGGTCGATCTGGATGCCCCAGCCCAGCGCCGGGCTGTCGATCATCAACTCCAGCCCCTGGTTGATCGGTTCGCGGTTGGCCAGCAGGTCGTCCAGCTCGCTCTTGCCGATGATCGACCGCAGCGAGGTCTGCGCGACCTGGGAGATCGCGAAGTTGTAGTCCTGCACGTTGACCGTCGCCTTGACCGGGTCCTCGACCCGGAAGTAGACCACCGCGTCCACCCGCACGGTCACGTTGTCCCGGGTGATGCCCTCCTGCGCCGGAATCGGCATCGTCACGATCTGCACGTTCACCCGGCGCAGCCGGTCCGCGATCGGCATCAGCGCGACCAGCCCCGGCTCGCGGATCTCCTCGCGCACCTTGCCGAAGCGGAACACCACGCCCTTCTGGAACTGCTGGACCACCCGGATGCTCAGCCCCGCCCAGATCGCCCCCAGCCCGGCCAGTCCCCCGAGCGCCCCCAGCACCGCATCGACGATCATCGCGGCCTCCTCGCGGCCTCCGCGCACACCGGCGCGTCCGGCCACCGCCGACCGAACCGGGCCGGGAGCCACCGGAGCAACTGCTTCAACGCTACGCCTGCGCGGACAAGGCCGGATCGAACGTCCTGAACCACAGGACCCTCCCCGGGCCGCACGCCCTAGGATCGGGCCCATGCAGCCGGCCCCCGCCGATGACCCCGGCGACCCCCGCCACCCGGCCGAGGCCGCCGCCCGCGCCACCGGACTCACCGTCCTCGACCGGGTCGTCACCGACTGCCGGGCCTGCCCCCGGCTGGTCGCCTGGCGCGAGGAGACCGCCCGCACCAAGCGCCGCGCCTACCAGGACTGGGACTACTGGGCCCGGCCGATCCCCGGTTTCGGCCCGCCCGACGCCCCGCTCGTCCTGGTCGGTCTCGCCCCCGCCGCCCACGGCGGCAACCGCACCGGCCGGATCTTCACCGGCGACCCCTCCGGCGACCTCCTCTACGCGGCCCTCCACGAGCTCGGGCTCGCCAACCGCGCGGAGTCCGTCCGGCACGGCGACGGCCTGGAGCTGTACGGCGTCCGGATCACCGACCCGGTCCGCTGCGCCCCGCCCGACAACAAGCCCAGCACCGCCGAACGCGACACCTGCCGCCCCTGGATCACCCGCGAACTGCAACTGCTGCGCCCCACCGTGCGGACGGTCGTCGCCCTCGGCGGCTTCGCCTGGCAGGCGGTGCTGCCGGTGCTCGCCGACGCCGGCTGGACCGTGCCCCGACCGCGCCCGGCCTTCGGCCACGCCGCCCTGGTCACCCTCCCCGCCCGGGACGGCGGCCCCGACCTACGGCTGTACGGCTGCTACCACGTCAGCCCGCGCAACACGAACACCGGCCGGCTGACCACCGCGATGCTCCGCGAGCTGCTCCGCGAGGCGGCCGTCTCGGCGGGGCTCAGCCCCCATTAGGGCGTGTCTGACAATTCGCGTCGGATCAGCGCGCGGCGTTGGGGTGCGTGCATCGCAAGGCGGAGGAGGGAGTCCATGCGGAGCATCGGCGACCGACGACAACGCGGCGAGGTGCGTGCCCCGGCGTCGCGTGCCCGGCGGGAATTGTCAGACACGCCCTGGCGCGTGGCCCCGCACGGCACGGCTCAGTCGAACCGCCGGGTGGCCGTGATCCCGCCGTCCACCGGCAGGGTCACGCCCGCCACGTACGAGGACCGGTCGCTGAGCAGCCAGGCCGCCGCCTCCGCCACCTCGGTGTCCAGGCCTGGGCGGCCCAGCGGGGTCGAGCGTGCGACCAGGGCGGCGAACTCCGGGCCCGCCGCGAAGTACTCCTCCGTCCCGGGGGTGCGGACCACCCCGGGCGCGACGGCGTTGACCCGGACGCCGTACCGCGCGTAGTCGGCGGTGGCCGCCTTCACCAGGCCGGTCAGTCCGTGCTTGGCGGCCTGCTGGGCGCCGTCGCCGAAGCCCCCGACCAGCGCGCCCACCCCGGAGTTGAGCACCACCGAGCCGCCGCGGCCGGCCGCCGCCATCGCCCGCAGCTGGGCGCGCAGGCAGAGCCAGGTGCCCCGCAGGTTGAGCGCGTGGGTGTCGTCCCACTCGGCCTCCGAGCGTTCGGCGAGCGGAGCGGGCGGCAGGCCGTTACCCGCGTTGTCGAAGGCCGCGTCCAGCCGGCCGAAGGCGGTCAGCGCCGCGTCCACCGTCCGCTGGGCGCCCTCGGCGGCGGTCAGGTCGGCGGCCACCGCCACCGCCTCCCCGCCGGCGGCCCGCAGTTCGTCGGCCAGCGCCTCCACCTCCGGCGCGGAGCGGGCGGCCAGCACCAGCAGCGCGCCCTCCCGGGCGAACAGCCGGGCGGCGGTGGCGCCGATGCCCCGCCCGGCACCGGTGACGATCGTGACCTTGTCGTCGAGAAGTCCCATGCGGCGAGCCTGCCGCCGCCCCCCGCCGGCCCACCAGCGGCCGGTCGTACCCCGGACCGCCCGACCGGGGACCGCCCAGCCAAGGACAGCCCAGCCAAGGACCGCGCAGCCAGGGACAGCCCGGTCCTGGTTGGGCCGGCCCGGCTGTGGCAGCCTGGCGCGCATGTCCGAGACCCCGCTGGGCGCGTTCCTGCGCGCCCGCCGTGCCCGACTCGCGCCCGCCGAAGCGGGCCTGCCCGCGGCCGGCCGCCGCCGCACCCCCGGGCTGCGCCGCGAGGAGGTCGCCGCCCGCGCCGGGATCTCGGCCGACTACTACGCCCGGCTGGAACAGGGCCGCCAACGAGTGCCCACCGGCCCGGTCCTGGACGGTCTCGCCGAGGCCCTGCACCTGAGCGGCCCGGAGCGCGCCTACCTGCACCGGCTGGCCGTACGGCGCGACCGTACGGCGCCGCCCGCCACCGACCCCTCCACCGGCCCCGCGACCGCCCCGGCCGTCCCCGCGGCCACCCTGGCCCTGCTGGAGACCCTGGACGCCGCCCCCGCCTTCGTCACCGGCCCGACCTTCGACCTGCTGGCCTGGAACCGGCCCGCCGCCCTGCTGCTGGCCGGGCCGGAGCGGCGGCCGCCGCACGAGCGCAACCTGCTCTGGCAGGTCTTCTGCTGCCCGTACCGGGACCGCTCGCCGGGCAACACGGCCGCCGACCGCTCGATCGGCGCCGACCTGGTCGCCTCCCTGCGCGCCCAGCACGCCGACCGCCCCCGCGACCGGAACCTGCTCGCCCTGGTCGGCCGGCTCTCCACGGCCAGCCCGGAGTTCGCCGCGCTCTGGGACCACCACCGGGCCGCCCCGCCCGGCCCCGGCCGCCTCCACGTCCGCCACCCCGCGCTGGACACCGCCGTCCTCGACTACACCGTGCTGCCGCTCCCCGAGGAGGGCCGCCACGTCTTCGCCTTCCTCGCCCCACCGGACAGTCCCACCCGCCGCGCCTTCGCCGCCGCGCGCGGAACGTGACCCAGCGGGCAGGGCACGCGGGACGGACAGCGCAGGCAGGACGGGAAAACCGGTACCGCCGCGCCCCCGAACGGCCGTAGCCTCCACCCGAACCCGACGTGCCCCCACCTGACGACCCGGAGTACCCGAGGCGATGACAGCGCACTGCTGCGAGTCCATGACCAGGCAGCTGGACCGGCAGTGCCACCAGCACGACAACCCGTACGACTGCCCCGACGCGGTGGTGCTGTTCATCGCCAAGTACCAGGAGTACGGGATCGTCGTCCACGACGGCGGCCGGGCGAGCATCGGCATCGACTTCTGCCCGTGGTGCGCGACACGGCTCCCCGAGTCCCAGCGGGACCGCTGGTTCGACGAGCTCGAACGCCGGGGCATCGACCCCTGGGCGCAGGACATCCCCGCCGAGTTCGAGGACGACCGCTGGCTCACCCTGCCCGGCGGCGACACCCGCTAGGGCCACAGGCCTCCCGGGCCCTACTCGAACCGCGTCAGCCTCCGGCCCGCCGCCCCCGCCCACACCTGCGGCAGCCGGGCCCGGGCGGCCTCCGCCGCCGCCAGCTGGCCCGCGTAGAGCACCCCGCAGGCGAAGGGCTCGCCGGCCGCCGCGGGCCGGGACGCCAGGGCGGCGGCGGCGACCACCGCGTCCTGGTGCTCGCCCAGCACCTCCTGGACGGCCTTCATCCGCTCCGCGTACCGCTCCGCCGCCGCGCCGACCGCGGGTGCCGCCGTCTCCCCGGCGTAGCGGGCCCGCTTGGCGGCCTTGCGGGCCTCGTGCAGGGCGCCGTCGCGTTCCGCGGGGCCGGCCGTGAGGGCGGTGTGCACCCGGGCGGCGGTGCGGCGCTGTTCGCGGGCCGCGATCCGGGAGAGCTCGGGGCCGGCGGCCCGGGCCGCGCGCGGGCGCAGCGGCGGGTCGGCGAGCAGGCTGGTCAGGGCTTCGGTCAGCGCCCGGCGGCGGGGGCTGTCGAGGGCGGCGACCACCTCGGGCCGGGCCCGGCGGTACTCGGCCGCGCCCCATTCCCGCAGCGACCCGGCGACCCGTTCCGGCCCGCAGGCCTCGGGCAGTTCGCGGGCCCGGGCGGCCAGCCGTTCGGCGAGCACCTCGCTGTCCCGGGCCCGCCCGAGGGTGGCGCCCAGCCAGCGCAGGTCGGCGACCAGGGTGTCGGTGGCGCCGGGGTCGAGGAGCCGGCGGAAGGTCCGCAGCGCGCTGCGCAGCCGTCGGCAGGCGACCCGCATCCGGTGCACGGCGTCGGGTTCGTCCGCCCGGACGGCGTCGTCCAGTCCGGCGAGCACCACCGCCTGGGCCTCGACGCGGTCGAGCAGCACCTCTCCGACCGTGGTCTCGGGCCTCGCCATGGACGCGCACCCCCTCGTCGGGGTCACCGGTGATGCCTTCCAGGGTAGGCACCGGGCGGCGGCTGTCGACCCCGCAGGGCCCGAGCGGGCACCGTCACGGCCCGAGCGGGCACCGCCCGGGCTGTCAAGGGTCCTACGCGCCCTCGTGCCCGGCACGAGGGGCATGGCATACTCCGGAGCGTGCTGACCTCCACCCATGCGACCAGGGCCCTGCGGGCCGCGGTGTTCACCGCGCTCGCCGTGCCGATGGCCGCGTTGGGCCAGGTGGTCATCACCGGTCGCCCGCTGTCGCTGTCGCTGGTGGCCACGGCGAGTGCCGTCGTCTTCCTGGTGGTGGCCGCGATGGCCGGCGGGGAACGCCGGCTGCTGCACATCACCGCCGTGATGGTGCCGGTCGAGCTGCTGCTGAACACCACCTTCAACCTGGGCCAGACCGCCTGTGGGCCGGTGCTCTCCGAGCACGTTTCCGCGCGCGGGGTGAACCTGCTGGTCTGCGGCGGCGGTTCGGTGGACGGCTCGCTGCTGGGCGGCCCGCTGGGCCACACCGGGGAACTGGCGCCCGCGGCGACCCAGTTGCTGCTCCTGGTGGTGCACCTGGCGATCGCGCTGGCCGCCTCGGCCTGGCTGCGGCTGGGCGACGCCGCGCTGTCCGGCCTGGCCCGGGCGCTGCGCGCGCTGCACCAGTCGCTGGCCCGCCCGCTGCGGGCGCTGCTCCTGCTGCTGCTCCCCGCCCCGGTGCGCCCGGTGCTGCGGGTGCCGCTGCCGGTGTCCGACCACGAGCGGCCGCGCCGCGAGGACGTGGTGCTGAGCCCGGCTCCCCGGCGTGGTCCGCCGGTTCTCGCGCCTGCCTGCTGAGCGCGTACCCCCTTCCGTCACCTGAGCGTGCACGGTTCCGTACGCCCGTGGGCAGTGCGCTCGACTCCGCGTCACTTGCCCCCGCCGCACCCGAGTGCGGCCACCCGCGCGCGCCCGCGCGCCGCGTACAGGAGTTGACTTCCCCATGGCTCAGGACAAGAACAAGAAGCGCGTCAGCGCCCGCGAGCGGATCCAGGAGGCGCAGCGCCGCGAGCAGCAGGCCGCCAAGCGCCGTCAGCTGATCGTCGTGTCGGTCTCCGCCGTCGTCGTGCTGGCGCTGGCCGGCGGTGTCGCGCTCGCGATCAACACCGGTTCGAAGAACGACGACAAGGCGGCCGCGGCCGCCTCCTCGGCCCCGCTGGTCGTGCCGGCGAACGCCACCGGCCCGGACGGCACGGTGATCACCCTCGGCAAGGCCGACGCCCCGCACACCATGGAGGTCTACGAGGACTTCCGCTGCCCGGTCTGCAAGCACTTCGAGGCGGCGAACGGCCAGACCGTCAAGCAGCTCACCCAGGACGGCCAGATCAAGGTGGAGTTCCACCTGGCCGCCTTCCTGGACAAGAACCTCGGCGGCAAGGGCTCGCGCACCGCGCTGGCCGCCGCGGGCGCCGCGCTGAACGAGGGCGTGGACAAGTTCAAGGCCTTCCACGACGTGCTGTACGCCAACCAGCCGGACGAGCGCAGCGACGACTTCGGCGACGTCAACCACCTGCTGGACCTGGCCGGCCAGGTGCCCGGGCTCAAGACGGACGCCTTCGTGAAGGCGGTCACCGACCGGACGTACGCGCCGTGGGCGGCGAAGGTGGCCGACGCGTTCAACAACAGCCAGGTGACCGGCACCCCGACGGTCAAGGTGGACGGCAAGACGATCAACCTGTTCGCGGGCAACACCACCGCCACGCCGGAGCAGTTCACCGCCCAGGTGAAGCAGGCCGCCGGCCTCCAGTAGGCCGCCCCGCACCGCACCCGTCCCTCACCACCCCGCACCACACCGCCCCGCACGGCACCACCGGCCCGGCCGAACTCCCGGCCGGGCCGGCTCCTCCCAGCCAGCCACCGGAGTGTGCTGTCATGACCGCCCCGACCACCGTGCACCCCTCCCCGTCCGTCCCCGACGCCGCCGGCCGTGGCCCGATCGGCGCGAGCCGGGCCCTCGCCCTCCTGCTGTTCCTCGGCGGACTGGTCGGGCTGGCCGCCTCGGCCGTCCTGACCTTCGACAAGCTCCGCATCCTGGAGAACCCGTCGTACGTCCCCAGCTGCAACATCAATCCGGTGATCAGCTGCGGCTCGGTGATGCGCACCGAGCAGGCGGAGGTCTTCGGCTTCCCGAACCCGCTGCTCGGCCTGGCCGCGTTCGGCGCCCTGGCGGCGATCGGGGCCGGGCTGCTGGCGGGCGCCGCGTACCGGCGCTGGTTCTGGCTGGGCCTGCACGCCGGGACGGCGCTGGGCGTGGTGTTCGTGCACTGGCTGATCGACCAGGCGCTGTACGAGATCGGCGCGCTGTGCCCGTACTGCATGGTGGTCTGGGCGACGGTGGTGGTGCTGTTCTGGTACGTCACGCTGCACAACCTGCGCTCCGGCGTGATACCGGTCGGGCCCAGGGCGCGGGCGGTGGTCCGGGAGGCGGCGCGCTACCACTGGGCGCTGCCGGTGCTGTGGGCGGCGGTGATCGCGCTGCTGGTCCTGAACCGGTTCTGGTACTACTGGAGCACCCTCCTCTGACCGGCCCGGTCAGCCCACGTACCCCGCCGAGTGCAGCAGTACGGCGGCGCCGGTGCGCCGGGCCTCCAGGGCCCCGGTGAGCCGGCGCGCCGCGCTGGGGTGCAGCAGGGCGGCCGCCCGGGCGGGGGTGAAGTAGCCGTGGTCGGCGATCTCCTCCGCCTGCAGCCGGATCACCGCGCCCCGCTCGACCGCACCGCCGTCGAACATGAAGTGTACGGCCGGGTGGGCGTGCCGGCCCTGGTCGGGGATCGCCTCGCGCCACTCCACCACCAGCAGCCGCAGCTCGCCCGCCGACAGCCCGGTCTCCTCCCGCAGTTCGCGGGCGGCGCACTCGGCGGGGCCCTCCCCCGGGTCCATCCCGCCGCCGGGGAACTGCCACTGGTCGCGGTAACTCGCTTTCAGCAGCAGGACCTTGCCGTCCTCGCCGGTGAGCAGCACGCTGCAGCCGATGTAGGCGCGCAGTATCCGGGCGAGCCACTGTTCCTCCGTGAGTGCCCAGGTCTCCGTCATCGCGCCTCCTCCGCCGGCCGCTGCCCGTCCCGGTCACTCTGCCGCAACCGCCGCCCCGGCAAAGGCGGTTCGTACCTAATCCACCCGATCGGGTATCACCCGAAGACGGCTCGCCGGAAGGCGTTGCGCAGGTCGGTCAGCGGCTGGGTGTTCCGGTCGTGGTGCACCTTGTTGCTGAGCAGCAGGGCCCAGCGGCCCTGGCGGCGGGAGACCCAGCAGCCGGTGCCGGTGAAGCCGTAGTGGACGAAGGTGCCCTCGGCCGGGTCGGTGCCGGCGGCGACCAGCCAGGACAGGCCGCGCGCGGGGGCCAGGCCGCCGGTCTGCTCGCGCAGCGATGCGGTGATCCACCGCGCGCCCCACGGGAGTTCGGGCGGCGGGGCGAGCACGGCGGTGAGGAAGCGGGCCAGGTCGCGGGCGGTGGAGAAGACGCCGGCGTTGCCGGAGACGCCGCCGAGCAGCCGGGCGGAGGGGTCGTGGACGACGCCGTGCAGGTGGGCGCCGGTCGGCTCGTGCCACTCGGTGGGCGCGGCCCGGGCGGTGTCCGCGGCGCCGAGCGGCCCGTACCGGGTGTCGGTCATGCCGAGCGGCCGCCAGGTCCAGCGCTCGGCGAGGACGTCCAGCGGCGCGCCGCCGAGGTCCTCGACCAGGTAGCAGAGCAGCACGGCGGCGCGGTCGGTGTACTCCACGGCCGCTCCCGGCGCACGGTGCAGCGGGGCGGCCAGCACCCCGGCCCGGATCGCCGCCGGCTCCCGCCCGTAGAGCTGCTCGAAGCGGGTGTACGGCAGCAACCCCGCCGTGTGGGCCATGAGTTGACGGACCGTCACGACGCCGACGGGCCGCCCGGCGGCGGGCGGCCACCAGCGGCCGAGCGGTTCGTCCAGCGGCAGCCGGCCGGACTGCCACAGCACTCCGGCGGCGGGCCAGAGCGCCACCACCTTGGTGAGGCTGGCGAGGTCGTACAGGGTGTCCGGCCCCGGCGCGAGCCGCGCGTACGGGCCCTGCCCGAGGGTGCCGTGACTGCCGCCGCCGAGGGCGCCCCCGGCGTCGCCGACGGCCCAGACCGCGCCCGCGCCGACGGCGCGCAGGCCGGCCAGGACCAGCCGGTCCAGCTCCCCGCCGGGCGCGGCCAGGGCGGGGAGGCGCTCCGCCTCGGGTGCTCGGTGGTCCACCCCGGGTGTCTACCCGGGGCGCCGGCCGCTCAGACCGCCGCGGGGAGTTCCTTGCCGAGGCAGATGCTCAGCGGGTGGTCCTTGTAGATGCCGAACTTGCGGATCGCCGTGTAGCCCTCGGAGCCGTACAGCGCGATGGCCTCGGGCTGCTCGCTGCCGGTCTCCAGGATGACGCGGGTGTGCCCGGCCTCGGCCGCGGTCTCCTCCAGGCGGTGCAGCACCGCCCGGGCCAGGCCCCGGCCGCGGGCGGCGGGGACCACGAACATCCGCTTGAGCTCGACGTCGCCGTCGCGCAGTCCGTCCGGGCCGGCCTGCTTGGCCCGCCAGCCGCCGCAGGCGACCGGCCGGCCGTCCAGGTAGGCGATCATGAACAGGCCGGCCGGGGCCTCGAAGTCCTCGGGGTGCATCACGGTCTCGTCCGGGTCGCCGTAGCGGCGGACGTACTCCTGCTGCACCTCCGCCGACAGGGCCTGCGCGTCGGGGTGGGCGTACCCGGTGATGCGGAACTCGACGGTGCTGGCGGCCTGCGCGGCGGTGCTCTCCATGGTCGAAGAGCCTACGACCTGCCCTTACTGAGACTCGAACCGGGCGAGCAGCTCGGTCTTGCCGAACATCGCGGCGGCGTCGACGGCGGACGGGACACCCGCCCTCGGGTCGGCGCCGCCGGCCAGCAGGGCGTCGACGACGTCCGAGCCGCCCTTGAAGACGGCCCCGGCGAGCGGGGTCTGGCCCTTGTCGTTGGCGCGGTTCGGGTCGGCGCCGCGCCGGAGCAGGGTTTCCACGGTGGCCGCGTGGCCGTGGTAGGCGGCCAGCATCACCAGGGTGTCGCCGCTGCCGTTGGTGAGGTCCGCGGAGACCCCGGCGTCGAGCGCGGTGGTCAGGGTGGCGGTGTCGCCGGCCCGGGCGGCGTCGAAGAGCTTCCCGGCGAGCGCGATCACCTCGGCGTCGGGGGCATCGGTCATGGCGGACTGCCTTTCCAGAGGGGTGACGAGGGCTCGTGCGTACCGCACCGTAGCGGCCGGCGCCGCCGACGGACCAGCGGGCGTCCGGATTCCGGACGGCGGCCCCACCGGCCCCGGGCGCGGTACGACGTGCGGTACGACGTCCGGCCGCACGGGTTGCGCGGCCATTCGAGCGAACTTCCGGGACCCCCCGGAAACTTCCCACCCACCCCCCGGGAATGCCTCGCGGCACCGGTCCCACCCGGATCCCGCACGACTCCAGGCCCCCACCCCGGCCGGTTCGCACACCGCCGCCCGGCTCACCCGACGGCAATGAACGGCAGAACCACCCATTTGCGCCGTTCCATCATCTATTACTTTTTGTCACTATTAGGGCACTTTAAGTAACACTGTCCCCCGTCCCCCTCCCCGAGGAGCAGAAGTGATCCTCTCGATTTCCGGCATCGTCCTGTTCGGCACCATCGCCTTTCTGTTCTTCCGCAGGGACGGACTAAAGGTCTCGCACGCCATCGTCTGCGCCCTCTTCGGCTTCTACGTCGCCGGTTCCTCGATCGCCCCCAGCATCACCGCGGGCGGCGCCAGCCTGGCGAGCCTGCTCGGCGGCCTTCGGTTCTAGGCGCCGCCTCTCCCCCACCGGCCCGGGCGCGGATCCCACCGCCCCGGGCCCCGTCGTACCACGAGCAGTGCCCCCTCACCCCACCCGTCCCACTCGACCGGGGAGTCACGGAATGCCGCTCCACCGCCATCTCGGCAAGGGCCGCGAGTTCGCCCGAACCGCCGGGGACCACGCCACCGACATGTTCGCCCCGCTCACCGTGATCGGCCGCGGGCTGCGCCACCACGCCGGCTGGGCCAAGGGCCGCTGGCAGGCCACCCCGAAGGAGCGGCGCGGCCCGACGCTGTTCCTGTCGGCCGCCATGCTGGTCGGCATCTACCTGCTGCCGCACGGCCTGCTGTTCGCCCTGGTCGGCCTGATGGCCAGCGCCGCCTGGGCCGGCCGGGCCCCCAAGGCGGCGCCCGCCCCGCCCGCGCCCGACGTCGCCGACGTCAAGCTCGCCGCCCTCTACTCGGCGCTCACGCCGTACCTGTGCGGCCCCGAGGACGCCAATCCGCTGTACCACTTCGAGGGCGGCTACAAGAACGCCTTCGGCTCCTGGGAGTTCGACGGCGAGGGCCGGCTCTCCCGGCTGGAGCTGAGCTACCCCGCCTACTTCACCGACACCGAGCCCGCCGCCCGGGCCCGGATCGAGCAGGTCGTCCAGGGCAAGGCCGGGCGGGCCCGGGAGTACCGCTTCGACTGGGACGAGGAGTCCAACCGGCTGCGGATCACCGCGCTGGCCCCACTGCCCACCGACATCGCCGCCCAGCGCTTCGTCGCCGCCCCGGGCGAGATCGTGCTCGGCTTCACCGACGAGGACGGCACCGCCCGCACCATCCCGGTCCACCAGGGCGGGGCCACCGCCCAGCAGCCGCCGGTGGTCTGGCGCACCGGCCCGCGCTCCTCCGAGCCGCACCTGCTGGCCCTCGGCGTCGCCGGCTACGGCACCTCCAGCCTGATCCGCTCGATCGCGCTCCAGGCGCTCCCGTACGGCGACCTGGTGGTGATCGACGGCGCCGGCACCGGGGAGCACGCCTGCCTGGTCAACCGGCCCGGCGTGCACACCGTGGAGACCAGCCTGCACGGCGCGCTGGCCGCCCTGGAGTGGGCCGCCCAGGAGACCGAGCGGCGGCTCACCGCGCTGAACACCGCCCGGCACACCGGCACCCCGCTGCCCGAGGACCTCACCCGGCCGCTCTGGCTGCTGCTGGACCACCCGACCGAGCTGGGCGAGCTCGCCCACGCCGAGGGCCGCCCCGACCCGCAGGAGCTGCTGGAGCTGCCGCTGCGGCACGGCCGCGCCGCCCGGGTCACCGTGGTGATCGCCGACGACGTCGAGGCCCGGGACCGGATCACCCCGACCGTCCGGGCCACCGCCCGGGCCAGGGTGCTGCTCGGCCCGGCCGGGCCCGAGGAGGGCCACGCCGCGCTCGGCGCGCCGCTGGACATCGTGCCCGCCGCCCACGCCCCGGTCGGCCGCGGCTACGCCCGGATCGGCAACGGCACCCCGGTCCGGCTCCAGGTGCCCGCCACCGTCGACCCGCTGGACGAGGAGGCCCCGGCCCAACTGCGCGACGCGGTGATCGCCCTGCTGCCGCACCGCGACAGCCGGACCGAGCCCGCCTCCGCGGCGCCGCCCCGCCCGGACCGCCCGCCGGTGGTCCCGCCGGACGCCGCCGCGCCCGCCCGCCCGGTCGACCTCGGCAAGACCGAGCCGATGATCCGTTCCCGACCGATCTCCTGACCGCCCGGGAAGCGGGGGCGACCGGCGCCGCGGAATCGCCGACCGGTACGCTCGTCACAGAAAGTCCGCACGATCACCAGATGTGAAATTGGTGACACCTGGGGTGATATCACCGGCCAGATGTGACAAATCGGGCGACGGTGGGTACAAACAGGGGCGGCACGACAGACGACGCATGTCCCGGGACGGGAATCTTCGTCGGAAGCCGAGCGTTGACCGAACGACGAAGAACAGCGACCAGAACAGCGACCACTAGTCCTGTGGGCCATTAAGCCCGGGAGGCACGATTCATGAGCGAGCGAGCTCTCCGCGGCACGCGACTCGGGGCCACTAGCTACGAGACCGACCGTGGTATCGATCTGGCTCCGCGCCAGACCGTCGAGTACGCATGTCAGAACGGACACCGATTCGAGGTTCCTTTCTCGGTCGAGGCGGAGATCCCTCAGGCCTGGGAATGCCGCTTCTGCGGCCAGGAGGCGGTTCTCCTCGACGGTGACGAGCCTGAGGAGAAGAAGACCAAGCCCACGCGCACCCATTGGGACATGCTGATGGAGCGCCGGACGCGCGAGGAGCTGGAGGAGGTGCTGGCCGAGCGGCTGGCCGTGCTCCGCTCCGGCGGGATGAACCTCGCGGTGCACCCGCGTGACACCCGCAAGAGCGCCTGACCCATCTCGCTCCCGCCGCAGGCGGGAGGACGCGAAAAGGGACCCTGGTCACCAGGGTCCCTTTCGCGTTGTCCGGAGCAGTTCGCGTTGTCCGGAGCAGTGGGTGCCGGAGCAGCGGGCGTCAGCCGGAGATCGGCGGGCGGTAGGTGGTGTCGGGACCCTGCGGTCCGCGCGGACCGGTCTCCGGGTCGACCACCTCGCCCTGGACGACCTTGCCGTCCGGGCGGTGGATGCGCATCTGCTCCTGCAGCCGCATCGCGTCCGCGAACGCGTCGGCGCCCACGGCGGAGGTGCTGCGCATCGCCTTGTCCGCGATCCGGCGGCCCGCCACCCGCCACAGCGCCCGGGTCGGCGGGAACAGCAGGGTCAGGGCGACCAGGTCGGACAGGAAGCCCGGCACGATCAGCAGCAGCCCGGCCCCCACGGTCATGCTGGTGCCGGTCTGCGGCTGCTCGGACTGCGGGTTCTTGCTCTGCTCGATCGCCGCCGACAGGGCCTTGAGCCCGGCCCGCTTGATCAGCGAGCCGCCGATCACCGCGCCGGCGATGAGCAGCAGCAGGACGGTGAGGCCGCCGAGCCAGGAGGCGACCTGCACCAGCAGCCAGATCTCCAGCACCAGCCAGGCGGTGAACAGCAGCGGCAGCACCCGGCGCAGCCTGCTACGCGGGGCCGGACGGGCGGGGGTAGCTTGCTGGGTCACGGTACGGATCCACTCCAAGCGGTGCTCTGCGCGCCGCACGGGAGGTCCGGGCCGGCTACGGCACCACCTGGTCCAACGATTCCGCGGCGGCCGGTGTTCCGTGGAGCGTTCCGTCCACGGCCTTCCGGCGGCGGCCGACCAGCAGGGCGGCGGCGCAGGCCAGCAGGCCGCCGACGGCCAGCGTCCACTCCGGGGCGGAGCCGACCTCGTCGGCGACCGTGGTGCCGTCGCGCAGCGGGACGGTGGCGGACAGCTCGGCCGGGGTCAGCTCCCGGGTGCGCTGCTCGACGGTGCCGTCCGGGGCGATCACGGCGCTGATGCCGCTGGTGGCGGCGATCAGCACGGCCCGGCCGTGCTCGACCGCGCGCAGCCGGCTCATCGCCAGCTGCTGCTCGGGCTGGCCGGTCTCGGCGTAGGTCGCGTTGTTGGTCTGGACGACCAGGACCCGGGCGCCGCTGTCCACCGTGTCCCGGACGATCTCGTCGTAGGCCACCTCGAAGCAGATCACGTCGCCGATCCGCGCCGGGCCGAGCTGCATCACGCCGTTGTGGTCGCCGGGGTAGAAGTCGCGGGCGACCCGCTGGAGGCGGGTGATCACCTTCATCAGCTGGGCCCGGAACGGCACGTACTCGCCGAACGGGACGGGGTGCTGCTTGGTGTAGGAGGCGCCGGGGCCGGTGGCCGGGTCCCAGACGATGCCCTCGTTCTGGACGTGCTGCGCGTCCGGGCCGTCCACCAGGGTGCCGACCAGGGTGGGCACGCCGACGGCCTTGACCGCCTCGTCGATGCGCTGGCGGGCCAGCGGGTCGCTGAACGGGTCCAGGTCGGAGGAGTTCTCCGGCCAGATCACCACGTCGGGGCGCGGGACCTTGCCCGCCTGCACGTCGGCGGCCAGGCGCTCGGTGGCCGAGGCGTGGTTGTTGAGCACCATCATCGGGCGGCCGAGGAAGTCCATGCCCGGGTTGGGCACGTTGCCCTGGACGATGGCGACCTTCACGGTGTCGGCCGCGGCGGTGGGCACCGGGACGAGGTAGCCGGCCAGCAGCGCGGCCACCGCGCCGAGCGCCGCCAGCGCGGCCGCCTTCGGGGCCCGGCCCGGCCCGCGCAGGCGCAGCGCGGCCCAGGCGAGCAGGGTGCCGGACAGGGCGACGGCGAAGGTCACCAGCGGCGCGCCGCCGAGGGCGGCCAGCGGGGTGTACGGCGTCGCGGTGTTGGCGAAGGCCAGCCGGCCCCAGGGGAAGCCGCCAAGCGGCAGCCGGTCGCGCGCCCACTCCTGGGTGACCCACAGGGCGGCCGCCCAGAACGCCCAGCCGGGCAGCCGGGAGGTGAGCGCCAGCGCCCCGCCGAGCAGGGCCAGGAACAGCGCCTCGATCACCGACAGGCCGACGGTCGCGTCCCAGCCGACCACCCGCAGCCAGCTGAGCAGCATCAGGAAGAACGGGAAGCCGAAGGCGAAGCCCGTCCAGGCGCCCTGGCGGAAGGTGCGGCCGCGGGTGAGCAGCGACAGCGCGGCGACGCCCAGCAGCGACAGCGGCCAGAGGTCGTACGGCGGGAAGGCGAACGCGAGCAGCAGGCCGGACAGCGCGGCGAGGCCGGTGCGCGGCAGGCCGGCCCGGACCTTGGCGAGGGCGCGGGCGAGGCGGCCGGGGGTCGGGGCCGGTTCCGGCTGCTCGGGAGCGGTCCCGGACCGCTCCTGGGTGACGGGCATGGCCACCGGCGCACCATCTTCCTGGGGCTTGCTGTTCGGACGCTGTGCGAAGAAGGTACCCCGGAACGTCGCGGGCGCGTGAGGTCAGGGTGCTGGGCCGGTTCGGGGGGGGTGGTGGGGTCAGCGCTCCGCGTAGTGGAAGCGCCCCAGCGGCCAGTGGTCGGTGAGCCAGGCGGAGACGGCGCGGTACAGCGGGGCGTCCAGCTCGGCGCGGTCGGCGCGGACCCAGGAGCTGACCGAGACCACGGAGGCGTCCTCGCGGTCCGGGTAGATGTACACGCAGCCGATCACCTCGCCCCGGTCCGGCTCCAGGACGGTGTAGGTGAAGCCCCGGCGGGCCTCGAAGTCGGCGGCGTGCCGGCGCAGGCCCGCGAGGTTGTCCGCCAGGGGCATGCCGTCGGCGGGCGGCCAGCCGCGGCCGGCCCAGCCGGGGGTGGCGCGGATGTGTGCCGTACTGCCTGTCCAGGCGGCGTGGTCGGAGGCGTTGTGCTGCTCGCCCAGGGGTTCCAGGCGGAACTCCGGGGCGAGCAGCTCGCGCGGGACGGTGAAGTCGGCGGGGACGATCTCGGTCATGGTCGGCACCCTACGAGGGCGGCCGCCCACCGATCACCCGAATTACCGCTCGTGCACGGTGTTACCGCTCGTACACGGTGCGGCCGCGGACCACCGTGCGCAGGCAGAGCGGGAGTTCGTGGCCCGGGGTGAGGTCGGGCAGGCCGGGGGTGCCGGAGCGCGGGTCGGTGGACCAGCCCGCCACCCGGGAGTCCGGGGCCTGGACGACCAGCTCGTCGGCGGCCCAGAGCGCGTAGTTGGCGACCGCGCCGGGCACCAGCACGCCGTCGTGGTCGCGGCCGATCGCGCGCCAGCCGCCGCGGGTGTGGGCGGTGAAGGCGGCGCGGACCGAGATCCGGTGCTCCAGGGTCCGGTGGAAGGCCGCGGCGCGGACGGTACCCCAGGGGTCGAGCGGGGTGACCGGGGCGTCCGAGCCGAAGGCCAGCGGGACACCGGCCCGCAGCAGGGCCGCGTACGGGTTGAGGCCGGCCGCCCGCTCGGCGCCCAGGCGCTGCGCGTACATGCCCTCCGGGCCGCCCCAGGCGGCGTCGAAGGCGGGCTGGACGGAGGCGGTGAGGCCGAGTTCGCCGAAGGCCGCGATCGCCTTGTCGTCCAGGGCCTCGGCGTGCTCGACGCGGTGGCGCAGCGCCTTGACCCGGTCGGCGCCGGCCCGCTCCCCGGCCGTGCGCACGCCCTCGATCACGGCGGCGAGCGCCGCGTCGCCGATCGCGTGGAAACCGGCCTGCAGTCCGGCCTCGGTGCAGGCGGCGACGTGGTCGGCGACCTGCTCGGCGGTCAGGTAGGCGGTGCCGGTGTGCTCGGCGTCGGCGTACCGGGCGTGCAGGCAGGCGGTGTGCGAGCCGAGCGCGCCGTCCACGAAGAGGTCGCCGCCGGCGCCCACCGCGCCGAGCCGGCGGGCGGTCTCGATGCCGCCCAGCTCGCCCCAGTAGCCGAAGACCTCGGGGCCCTCGCCCTCGGCGGCCAGCTCCAGCAGCGCGGCGAGGTCGGCCTCGGAGGAGATCTCCGGGCCGGCGCACTCGTGCAGGGCGCCGATGCCGAGCTCGGCGGCGCGGGCCAGGGTGGCGCGCTGGGCGCGGCGGCGCTGCTCGGGGGTGAGGTGCGCCAGCGCGGTCTGCCGGACGGCGTGGTGGGCGTCCTTGGTGAGCGGGCCGTCGGCGTGGTGGCCGGGGCGCTCGGTGAGGTCCTCGGTGAGGGTGCGCAGCGCGGTGGTGGCGAGCGCGGAGTGGACGTCGGTGCGGGAGAGGTAGAGCGCCGCGCCGCGGGCGGCCGCGTCGAGTTCGGCGCGCGTGGGCGGGCGGTTCTCGGGCCAGCCGGTCTCGTCCCAGCCGTGGCCGATCAGCACCCCGCCGGTCTCCGGCTGCGCCTCGACGAAGGCGGTGACGGCGGCCAGCGCGGCGGCCAGCGAGGGGCTGCCGGTGAGGTCGAGGCCGGTGAGCGCCAGCCCGGTGGAGGTGGCGTGCACATGGGCGTCGACGAAGGCGGGGGTGACCAGGGCGCCGTCCAGCTCGACGATCTCGTCGGCGGTCGCGGCGTACGCCTCGGCGGCGCCGTCGCTGCCGACCCAGGCGATGTGCCCGCCCTCCACGAGCATCGCGGTGGCGAAGGGGTCGGCGGGGCTGTAGACGGCGCCGCCGCGCAGCAGGACGGTCCGGGAGGTGCGTTCGGTCATGCGCCCAAGTCTGCACCCCGCCGGTTCGCGCTCAGATCTTCGGGGGTCGTGCCTCGTAGGGGGTGGAGAGCACCACCGTGGTGCGGGTGGACACTCCGGCGGCGCTGCGGATCCGCGCCAGCAGGTCCTCCAGGTCGCCCGGGGCGCCGACCCGGACCTTGAGGATGTAGTTCTCGTCGCCGGCGACGCTGTGGCAGGCCTCGATCTCGGGCAGGCCGGCCAGTCTCTCCGGGGTGTCGTCCGGGGCGCTGGGGTCGAAGGGCTTGACCGAGATGAACGCGGTCAGCGCCAGGTCGACGGCGTCGGGGTCGACGATCGCGGTGTAGCCGCGGATCACCCCGCGCTGTTCGAGGCGGCGCACCCGCTGGTGCACCGCCGAGGTGGACAGGCCGGTGGCCTTGCCCAGGTCCGTGTAGCTCATCCGGCCGTCCTCTAGGAGCAGCTGGACGATGCGTTGGTCGAGATCCTCCACGGTGCGCAAACCTACCCGCTCGGGGAGCACGGGGGGCGCACGGTGGTTGCACGGGGTCGGACCGCAGGTGTCGCACGGGCATGTGCCTGGTGAATGTGGCGGGCGGTGTGGCCAAGGACACACCCGGTGCATCACGGTGCGCAAGTCCGCAGGGTTATGAGCCCGAGTCGCAGGGAAGTGCTGGTTGTGGCCCCAGAGCGACCACGCCGGGCCCGATCCTAGGGGGATCTCCATGCCTGCTACCGACCAGCGCGTGCTGGCTCTCGACGAGACCGACGATCTGTCCGGCCGCGACGACCTCGCGGTCGACCACGCGCCGGGCACCGACCCCGGCGACGCCGAGACCTGGGACATCTTCCGGGTCCACTGCCCCGAGTGCCGCCGCCCGATCGCCCTGGTGGCGGACGAGGAGCAACTGCCGCAGCACGCACTGCTGCCGACGGCCTGGAACCCCTTCGCCCCCGCGATCTGCCCCGGCTCGGGCACCCTGACCGACGACCTGGCCGAGGCGGAGACCCGGGAGGACGCCGAACCGACCGGGTTCGAGGCGCTGTGCAAGCTGCCGAGCGGGCTCGACTGGCGCACCCAGCCGTTCTCGCACGCACCGGTGCACCGCCCGGTGCGCAGCGCGGGCGGCGGTGTCGCCACCCCGGCCAAGGCCGGGCGGGCGGTCGCCTCGGCCGTCCCGCTCGCCACCATCCCGGAGCAGCGCCGGCGGCTCGCGCGGCGCTGATTACCTGCGGCAGCAGGCGAGTTGACGCCTGATCAAAGAATTGCCCCCGGTCGTCACTCCGCACCCTGGAGTGACGGCCGGGGGCCGTATCGGGGAGGCCGCGGCCCCCGAGCCGGGCTTCGGCACCGGGCCGGGCTCCGGGCCCGCCTCGGCTCAGCCCTTGGTGAGGTGGCGGCCGATCACCAGGCGCTGGATCTGGTTGGTGCCCTCGACGATCTGCAGCACCTTGGCCTCGCGCATGTAGCGCTCGGCCGGGAAGTCCTGGGTGTAGCCGTAGCCGCCGAGCACCTGGACGGCGTCGGTGGTCACCCGCATCGCGGCGTCGGTGCAGAACAGCTTGGCCATCGCCGCCTCCTTGGAGAACGGCCGGCCCGCGTCCCGCAGCCGCGCGGCGGCGAGGTAGAGCGACCGCCCGGCCTCGATCTGGGTGGCCATGTCGGCGAGCATGAAGGACAGGCCCTGGAAGTCCGCGATCGGGCGGCCGAACTGGCGCCGGGTGCGGGCGTAGTCGACGGCGAGGTCGAGCGCGGCCTGGGCGACGCCGACGGCACAGGCGGCGATGCCGAGGCGGCCGGAGTCCAGCGCGGCGAGCGCGATCTGGAAGCCCTGGCCCTCCTCCCCGACCAGCCGCTCGCGGGGCACCCGGGCACCGTCGAAGTGCAGCTGGGCGGTCGGCGAGGAACGCATGCCCATCTTGTGCTCCGGCGGCGCGGCCGACAGGCCCTGCTGGGCGCCGGGCACGAGCAGGCAGCTGATGCCCTTGGGGCCGTCCACCCCGGTGCGTACCAGGGCGCTGTAGAAGTCGGCCTGGCCGCCGTGGGTGATCCACGCCTTGGTGCCGTTGACGACGTACTCGTCCCCGTCGAGGTCGGCGCGGGTGCGCAGGGCCGCCGCGTCGGAGCCGGACTGCGGCTCGGAGAGGCAGTAGGCGCCGAGCTGTTCGCCGGAGAGCATGCCGGGCAGCCACGTCTCGCGCTGCTCGTCGTTGCCGAAGGTGGCCAGCGCGTGGCAGGACAGGGTGTGCACGCTGACGCCGAGGCCCACCGCCAGCCAGCCCGCGGCGAGCTCCTCCAGGACCTGGAGGTACACCTCGTAGGGCTGCTCGCCGCCGCCGTACTTCTCGTCGTACGGGAGGGAGAGCAGGCCGGCCTCGCCGAGGGTGCGGAAGACCTCCCGGGGGAAGCGGTCCGCGGCCTCGTCCTCCGCCGCGCGCGGCTGGAGCTCGCGCTGGACCAGGTCCCGGGTGAGGCTCAGCAGCTCGCGGGCCTCCTCGCTGGGCAGCTGGCGCTCCACGGCTTTCACGGGGGACGGGGTCATGGCGAGGGTCGCCTCCTCGATCGGGCGCCGGCCCGGGGTGGCGGGTGGTCCGGCGCGGGTGTGGCAGGTCGGCCCGACCGGCACCGGGTTGCGGTGAACGGCCGTTCACAGGCGTGGCGAAGGCGAGTATGCCCGAAACCCGCGCTGCCGTCACGACCTGCACAGATGATCTGTCCGCAGTGGTGGGCTACGGCACCGTAGGGTTGACGTTGTGGCTGCATCCGGAACCGCCCCCTCCTCCCGTCCGCCCGCTCCCGCCGACCCGCTGACCGGGCTGGTCCGGGAGCTGCGGGCGCTGCCGCCCTCCTGCGGGCCGGTGCGGCTGGTCGCGGTGGACGGGCACGCGGGCTCCGGCAAGACGACCTTCGCCGGGCGGCTGGCGGCAGCGCTCGGCGGCGCACCGGTGGTCCACCTCGACGACCTGGCCACCCACACCGAGCTCTTCGACTGGACCGGGCGGCTGCGCGAGCAGGTGCTGGAGCCGCTGGCGGCCGGCCGCGACGCCGAGCACCGGGTGTACGACTGGACGCTGCGCCGTTTCGCCGGCACCGCCCGGGTGCCGCTCGCCCCGGTGGTGCTGGTGGAGGGGGTCGGCGCGGGGCGCCGCGAGGTGCGGCCGTGGCTGGCCCGGGTGATCTGGATGGAGCTGGAGGCCGCTGCGGCCCGTCGGCGCGGCGAGGAGCGGGACGGGCCGGAACTCGCCGCGTTCTGGGCGGGTTGGGCCCGCGCGGAGGCGGCGCACTTCGCCGCCGACCCGAGCCGTCCGCACGCCGCCACCAGGGTCGACGGGGTGACCGGGCGGATCGTGCCGAGCACCGTCGGTGAACCTTCAACTAAGCCCTTGACCTGCGACATCACCAGGACTTAGGTTCTCCTCAGTCGCCGGAACCCACCGTTCCGGCCGCTTCGGACCCGGCGCTCCCGACTTGTTCCCCCGTGAGCCGGGAGCGCCGTCCGGTCCCCTCCCCCAGCCCCCCGGTCAGCGGTTTTTCGGCCATCCGGCCGCCCAACCACCGTGTGCGCGATCGCATTTGACCCTGTGCGGCACCCTTCCGGATCAGCCCCGCGCCGGTACGATTCCCGGTAGGCGCATATGCGCCCCGGGGGCTCGACGACCACCGGCCCGGCTGCGTACAGGCGATCCGCCGGCCGAGCCCCGGGCCACACCGCGGGGGGCGTGAGTGACGACGGTCGACAGTTCCGACAGCACGGCGGGCGGCCCGGACCGGCTCGCCGACCGGGCCTGGCTGCGGGCCATGGACGCCTACACCGCCGGTGCCTACGCCCGGGCCGAGGAGGAGTTCCGGGCGGCCGTCCGGCTGGACCCCGGCATGGCCGACGCCTGGCTCGGCCTGCACGCGCTGCGCAGCGACACCTCGGCCGCCCTGCTCGCCATGTACCGCAACCAGAACCGCTTCGGCGAGCAGCGGCGGCTGCACCGCCGCCCGCTCAGCTCCTGGTACTGGCTGGGGTGGTGGGTGCAGCCGGTGCTGGAGGACGCCCGCGACCTCGCGCTGGCGCACGCCTCGCACTGGCTGGACGGCCGCCACCTGGCCGAGCTGGACCGGGCGTTGGAGCAGTGCCCGGCCCCCAGCGAGGACCCGTCCGCGCAGTTCCTGTACGCCTGCCGGTCCTACCTGCTCAAGGACTGGGAGCAGTTGATCCGGGACACCGACCGGCTGCTGGACGACCCGCTGCTGGGCATCGAGGCCGGGCTCTTCGCCGGCATGGCCCGGGTGCGGCTGGACATGTGCGCCCAGGCGCAGGCCCCGCTGGCCGCCTCACTGGCCCGCTGCCGCTCCGAGCAGCCGCAGCGCAAGGAGCTGCGCTACTGGCTGGCCCGGGCCTACGAGGGGGCCGGGCGCAGCGCCGCGGCGCTGCCGCTCTACCGGGCGGTGCACCGGGCGGACCCGGCGTTCATGGACACCTCGGCCCGGCTGACGGCCATCTCGGCCGAGGACGCGCTCGCGGACGGGCTGCTCGCGGACGGGCGCTCCGGCGGGCTGGACGGCTTCGGCCCGGACGGCGTCGGGCTCGACGGGGGCGGGCTCGACGGGGCCGGGCTGGACGGCGGCGGCCTCGACGGGGCCGGGCTGGAGGGCGTCGGGCTGGACGGGAGCGGCCTCGACGGCGTGGGTCCGGAGGGAGCCGGGGCGGGCGGTGGGACGGGCTACCAGGAGGACCCCGGCTACGCCGAAGGGCAGCTCTACGACGCCGAGTTCGGCACCGGCACCGCCCCGGTCGGCGGCGCCCCGGTCGGCGGCGGGCCCGCGGTGGACGCGACCCTCGTGGACGGCCCGCTCACCGCGCCGGAACCGGACCCCGCCGCCGCGGACGGCGCACCCCAGGCGGCCGGCGAACGCTCGGGTTCGGGCGCCCCGGCCGGCCCCGCCGCACCGCCGCTGCCGGTGCGCGGCGAGGCCCAGCCCCGCACCGCCGCCGCTCCGCCGCCCCGGACCGCCGGCAACGAACGGGAGTTGGACGCAGCCCTGGCCGAACTCTCGCTGATGGTCGGCCTGGAGCCGGTCAAGCGCCAAGTCAGGGCGCTCTCGGCCCAGTTGAGGATGTCGAGGCTGCGGGCCGAGCAGGGGCTGCCGGTCCAGCCGCCGAAGCGGCACTTCGTCTTCTCCGGCCCGTCCGGCACCGGCAAGACCACCGTGGCACGGATCCTCGGCCGGGTCTTCCACGCCCTCGGACTGCTCTCCGGCGACCACCTGGTGGAGGCCCAACGCGCGGACCTGGTGGGCGAGTTCCTCGGCCAGACCGCCGTCAAGGCGAACGAGCTGATCGACTCCGCGCTGGACGGCGTGCTGTTCATCGACGAGGCGTACAGCCTCTCCAACTCCGGCTACACCAAGGGCGACGCCTACGGCGACGAGGCGCTCCAGGTGCTGCTCAAGCGGGCCGAGGACAACCGGGACCGGCTGGTGGTGATCCTGGCCGGCTACCCGGAGGGGATGAACCGGCTGCTCGCCACCAACCCCGGCCTCAACTCCCGCTTCACCACCCGGGTCGACTTCCCCAGCTACCGGCCGAACGAACTGACCGCGATCGGCGCGGCGCTGGCCGGCCGGGACGGCGACGGCTGGGACGAGGACGCGGCCGAGGAGCTGGCCAGCATCTGCACCCACGTGGTGCGCGAGGGCTGGATCGACGAGCTGGGCAACGGCCGGTTCATCCGCACCCTGTACGAGAAGTCCTGCGCCTACCGGGACCTGCGGCTCTCGCTGCTGCGCGTGGCGCCGGGCCGGGAGGACCTGGCGACGCTGCGGCTGCCGGACCTGGTGCAGGCGTACGGGGAGCTGATCGACGGCCGGGGCTGACGACCGGCTCCCCCACCGGGCATCAGCCCCTGAGCAGCTCCGCCTCGCGCTCCGGGTCGAGTCCGACCCCCGGCCGGTCGGCGCGCTGCGGGGCCTCGCCGCCGATCGACCGCAGCCAGGCCCAGGTGTCCTCGACCGTCTCGGCGACCGGGCGGCAGCGCAGCCCGGCGTCGACGGCTCGGGCGACCGAGGCGCCGTGCAGGAAGTCGTAGAGCTCACCGGGCGCCAGCCAGACCGGCAGCTCCGTCCAGGGCTGCACACCGGCCGCCAGGATCCGCTCCGGGTCGGTCCAGCGCAGCTCGGCGTCCGAGCCGGTGGCCCCGACGCAGGCCTCCAGCAGCCCGCCCATGGTGGTGTGGCCGGCCGGGCTGACCACGTTGTACGGCCCGCCCAGCCGGGCCGCCACCGCGTCCAGGGTCCAGGCGGCGAGGTCGCGGCCGTCGATGTACTGCAGCGGCAGCTCGCGCGGGCCGGGAGCGAGCACCGGGCCGCCCCGGGCGATCCGGTTCAGCCACCAGGGCAGCCGGCCGATGTCCTCGTACGGGCCGAGGATCAGTCCGGCGCGGACCAGCAGGGCGCGCCCGCCGTACTCCGCCTCCAGGGCCAGTTCGGCGCCGCGCTTGGCCTCCGCGTAGCCCACCTCACCGGTGAGGTCCGGGGCTGAGTCGACCACCGGTGCGCTCTCGTCGGCCCCGGCGCGCAGCGGGTGGTCGTACACCGAGCGGCTGGAGACGTACGCGTAGTGGCCGACCCGGCCGTTCAGCCGCCGGGCGCTGTCGCGCACCGCCGCCGGGGCCCAGGACCAGGTGTCCACCACCGCGTCCCACTCCCCCGTGCCGAGCGCGGCGAGGCCGTCCTCGGCGGTGCGGTCGCCCCGCAGCACCCGGACGCCCTCGGGCGCGGGCTGCGTGCCGCGGTTGAGGGCCGTCACCTCCCAGCCCCTGGCCAGCGCCTCCTCGGCGACGGCCCGTCCGACGAACTTCGTTCCACCCAGCAGCAGGAGTCTCATGCCGACCACCCTCCTCCGAGGGTGGCCGGCAGGGGAACCGTTGCCTGCTGTGGGCAGATTCGCCCTCGGCGGACAGGCGTCGCCGGATGGGGGCCTTCGGGTGCTTCCCGAGGCTAGGCGGTCGTCCGGTGGTCCGGGTCGTGCATCTCGCCGACCAGTTCCTCCAGGACGTCCTCCAGCATCACCACGCCGACCGTGCGGCCGTCCTGGTCCAGCACGGCGGCCAGGTGGCAGGTGGCCCGGCGCATCGCGCCGAGGGCGTCGTCCAGCGGGAGGCTGCCGCGCAGCACCGTGATCGGCCGCCACAGCCGGGCCGGGACGGGCGCCGACGGGTCGTCCACGTCGAGGATGTCCTTGAGGTGGAGGTAGCCCAGGTAGCCGTGGCCGGCCGGGTCCCCGTCGGTGACCGGGAAGCGCGAGAAGCCGGTGCGCAGGGCGAGCTCCTCGACCTCGGCGGCGGTCGCCTTCGGGTCCACGGTGACCAGCTGCTCGGGCCGCAGCAGGACGTCGGTGACCGGGCGGCGGCCCAGCTCCAGGGCGTCCTCCAGGCGTTCCTGGCGGTCCTCGTCGAGCAGGCCGGCGTCCCGGGAGTCGACCAGCAGGTACATCAGCTGCTCGGTGGTGAACACCGACTCGACCTCGTCCTTGGCCTCCACCCGGAACAGCCGCAGCACGCCGTTGGCGCAGGCGTTGAGCGCCCGGATCACCGGGGCGAGCCAGCGGGCCAGCCGGTCCAGCGGCGGGCCGAGCAGCAGCGCGGCCCGCTCCGGGCCGGCCATCGCCATGTTCTTCGGCACCATCTCGCCGATCACCATGTGCAGGAAGACCACGAGGGCCAGCGAGATCCCGTACGAGAGCGGGTGCATCAGGCCGGACGGGACGCCGATCGCGTGGAACGGGCCCTCCAGCAGGGAGGCGATGGTCGGCTCGGCGAGCGCACCGAGACCCAGCGAGCAGACGGTGATGCCGAGTTGGGCGGCGGCCAGCATCGCGGAGACGTTGGACAGCGCGTGCAGCACCGTCCGGGCGCGCTTGTGCCCGGCCTCGGCGAGCGGCTCGATCTGGCTGCGGCGCACCGAGACGACGGCGAACTCCGCGCCGACGAAGAACGCGTTGCCGAGCAGGAGCACGACGGCGACGGCGAGTTGGAGCACGGTCATCGGACGCCCTCCCCGTTCTCGCCGAACCGGCCGGGCGCGCTGGTGCGCTCCACCCGGACCTGGCTGGTGCGGTGCCGGTCGACACCGGTCACGGTGAACCGCCAGCCGGGCAGTTCGGCCTGCTCACCCACCTCGGGGAGCTTGCCGAGCAGGTCGGAGACCAGGCCCGCCAGGGTCTCGTACGGGCCGTCCGGGGCGTTCAGGCCGATCGCCTCCAGCTGGTCGAGCCGGGCGCGGCCGTCCGCCTCCCAGACGGGCAGGCCGTCGACGGCCGGCAGCTGGAGCAGGTCGGGGTGGTCCTCCGGGTCGTGCTCGTCCTGCACCTCGCCGACGATCTCCTCGACGATGTCCTCGACGGTGACGACCCCGGCGGTGCCGCCGTACTCGTCGACCACGATGGCCATCGGCTGGAGGCGGCGCAGCTGGTCCAGCAACCGCTCGGCGGGCAGGGTCTCGGGCACCAGCAGCGGCGGCGAGGCCAGCTCGGCGACCCGGACCAGGCCGCGGCGGGCGGCCGGGACGGCGAGGGCGTCCTTGAGCGTCACGATGCCGGTGATCTCGTCCACGGTGTCGGTGTAGACGGGGAAGCGGGACAGGCCGGTGGCCCGGGTCAGGTTGATGACGTCGGAGGCGGTGGCGTCGCGCTGGAGGGCGGCGACGTCGATCCGCGGGGTCATCACGGACTCGGCGGTGAGCTCGCCGAGGCCGAGGGTGCGGACGAACAGGGTCGCCGACTCCTCGTCTATGGCGCCGGCCTTGGCCGAGTGCCGGGCCAGCGAGACCAGCTCGGCCGGGGTGCGGGCGTGCTCCAGCTCCTCCTGCGGCTCGATGCCGAAGGCCCGGACGGTGCGGTCCGCGGCGCCGTTCAGGAAGCTGATCAGCGGGCGGCAGGCGAAGGAGAAGGCCATGTGCGGGGCGGCGACCGCGCGGGCCACCTGGAGCGGGCGGGAGATCGCCCAGTTCTTGGGGACCAGCTCGCCGATCACCATCTGCACGACGGTGGCCAGCACCATGCCGACCACCACGGCGACACCGCGGGCGGCCGAGTCCGGCACCCCGATGCCCGACATCACGGGCGAGAGCAGGGTCGACAGCGCCGGCTCGGCGAGCATGCCGACCACCAGCGAGGTGACGGTGATGCCCAGCTGGGCGCCGGAGAGTTCGAAGGACAGGTGCCGCAGGGCCCGGGAGACCCGGCGGGACTTGACGTCGCCGGCTTCGGCGGAACGTTCCACCGCGCCGCGGTCGGCGGTCACGAAGGCGAACTCGGCGGCCACGAAGAGGCCGTTGGCGAGGATCAGGAGCAGGGCCGCGAGCAACAGCAGCCAGGCGGTGATCACAGTGCCGCCTGCCTTCCGGGGGTCGGAAGCGAGGCGGCGCAGGTACTACCGGACGGATCGTCCATCGAGGGGGAGTGTCACTCCTCTGGTCGGTGCGGTACAGGTCGTGCCGGGGGCAGGATGAAGTTTTGCCCCACTTTTACCAGCGTAGACCATATCGGCGCGACGGTAGGAAGCGTGTTCGGACCCGCCGGGGCCCCGGGCCGGGGTTCGGGGGGCCTGGACCCCGGGGGTGCGGGCGTCGCGGGGTCAGGCCCGGGCGTGGTGCTCGACCAGGTCGCGCAGCGCACGGGCGTCCGCGATCGCCCGGTCCTTGCCGACGCCGGACTGGATGCCGACCGCGGCCAGCGAGGTGCCGTCGGCGAGGTCGAGGGTGGCCCACGGGTCGCCCTGGCGGAAGTTGACCCGGACGATCTCCGGCCAGGCCAGCCGACGGCTGCGGACGAAGTTGACCACCGTCACGCCCTCGGCGTCCGCGCTCACCCGGGGGCGGGCCAGCATCAGGCCGACGGCGGCGAACAGCACGCCGCTGGCGACCATCATGATCCGGTCGTTGAGCTGCCAGTTCGCCGGGAGCAGCACGGCCAGCACCACGAACAGGGCCACGAGCACGGCGCAGACCGGCAGCAGCACCGCGCGGGTGCGCCGGGGCGCCCAGGTGACGGGGAACTCGACGGGCGGCGTGGACACGTGGGGTCTCCGGTGGCTCTGGATCGTGGCGGTCGTGGCGGTCGTGGCAGTCATGGCTGTCATGGCGGCGGGACGGTGGGGACCGCCGGGACGGCGAAGGGGGGGGGGGGGGGGGGGGGGGGGCGCGCCCCCCCCCGCCCCCCCCCCCCTCTAGTGGTGTTATAGAAAAGCCCTCTCCGCCACACCCAAACAAAACATATGTGTGGGG